>JBOGIC010000763.1:0-1956 GCA_050744985.1 Acidimicrobiales bacterium | reverse complement strand
TGAGCGAGAGGATCCAGAAACGGACAATGACCGTCGTCTCCGGCCACCCGAGGAGCTCGAAGTGGTGGTGGATGGGCGCCATGCGGAACACCCGCCGGCCGAACATCTGGAAGGCGAGCACCTGGATCACGACCGAGAGCGTGATCATCACGAACAGGCCGCCGACGATCGGCAGCAGCAGCTGCGTGTTCATGCTGAGGGCGAGCCCGGCGAGGGCCGCGCCTATGGCCAGTGCCCCGGTATCGCCCATAAAGATCTTGGCCGGGGCGGCGTTCCACCACAGGAACCCGGTGCACGCACCTACGAAGGCCGCGGCCACGAGCGAAAGGTCGAGGGCGGGCCCGACGCCGTAGCAGGACTCGTGGCGGAACTGCCAGAACCCGACGAACACGAAGGCGGCGAAGGCGTAGACGGCGGAGCCGGCGGCCAGCCCGTCGAGGCCGTCGGACAGGTTGACGGCGTTGGCCGTCCCCAGCACGATCAGCACCGCCCAGATGATGTAGACGGGGTTGCTCAGGTCGGTGATGCTGCGCACGAACGACAGGTCGGTGCGCACCTTCGCCTGGTACACCGCCAGCACGACGTAGACGACCGCCACGATCAGCAGGGCCAGGCTCTTGGCCCGCTTGTTGAGGCCGAGGCTGCGCTGGCGCCGGACCTTGATCCAGTCGTCGGCCAGCCCGACCAGGCCGGCACCGAGGGCCAGCATCACCACGAGGAACCCGGCGCTGGTGATGACCGCGCCGGTGCCGAGGTGGCTCGCGAAGTAGCCGACGACGAGTGCAAGCAGCATCATGAGGCCGCCCATCGTCGGCGTGCCCGCCTTGGTGACGTGCCCCTGGGGGCCGTCCTCGCGGATCTGCTGCCCGATGCCGCGGGCCTGCAGCGAGCGGATGAGCAACGGCGTGCCCAGCATGGCGACGATGAGGCCCACCGAGGCGGCTACGAGGAGGGCGACCATAGGCCTGTCACCGCCTCGCGAGCTCCTCGCGGGCGACCTCACGGTCGTCGAACGGCACGGCGTGCCCGTCGGCGAACACCTGCACCGTCTCGTGGCCTTTGCCCGCCACGACCACCACGTCGCCGTCCCGGGCGGCGTCGATGGCCAGGGCGATGGCGGCCCGGCGGTCGGGCTCCACGACCAGCACCCCCGGGACGCGCACGCCGTCGCGGACCTGGTCGATGATCTCCATCGGGTCTTCGCTCCGCGGGTTGTCCGACGTCAACACGGCCAGATCAGCCAGCCGTGTCGCCACCTCGCCCATGGCGGGCCGCTTGGCGTGGTCGCGGTCGCCGCCGGCGCCGAACACGACGACCACGCGGTTGCCGCCCGCCGCCACCAGCCGCCGGGCGGCGTCGAGCACCTGCTCGAGCCCGGCGGGGGTGTGGGCGTAGTCCACGAGCACCGTCACGGGGCCGCCCCCGTCGACGCGCTCGAACCGGCCCGGCACCGAACGCACCGAGCCGATGCCGAGGGCGACCGCGATGGGGTCCACGCCGAACTCCCGGGCGACGGCCGCCGCCACCAGCGCGTTCCCGACGTTGAACGACCCCGGCAGGCGAAGGTGCACCGGCGCGCCGTCCCACCGGAAACGGGCGCCGTCACGGGTGACGGTGAGGTCGACGGCGTCGCGTCGCGAGGACAGCCGCACGGCGAGGCGCGTCGTCTCGGCCAGGCGACGGCCCCACGGGTCGTCGACGTTGACGACGCCGACCCGTGCCCGCCCCGGGTCGAACAGGGCGGCTTTGGCGGCGAAGTACTCGTCCATGGTCTGGTGGTAGTCGAGGTGGTCCTGGGTGAGGTTGGTGAAGGCCACCACCTCGAACCACGTGGCGTCCACCCGGTGCTGCGCCAGCGCGTGCGACGACACCTCCATGGCCACCGCCTGCGTGCCGGTCGCCGCGAGCCCGGCCAGGCGGGCCTGAAGCTCAGGGGCCTCAGGCGTGGTGTGGGCG
>JBOGIC010000762.1:0-3916 GCA_050744985.1 Acidimicrobiales bacterium | reverse complement strand
ATCATCCGCCGCCAGGGGCTCACGCTCGTCGGCATCGCCGTCGGCAACCTCGATGACGACGCCGCCATCCAGCTCGCGCTGCCGTTCCCGGGCCAGCCGAGCCGCGCCCTCGATGCCGCCCTCGATTGCGTGCGCGAGCGCTTCGGCACCGACGCCGTCACGCGTGCCGTCCTGCTCGGCCGCGACACCGGCTTCACCGTCCCGATGCTGCCGGACTGAGCGCGCCGCCCGTCGGGCGCCGCCTCAGGTGGCCGTCGTCGGCGTCTCGGCCGGGCGGGTCGTCGACGACGGGCCCGTGGGCGGGCTCTTGGACCGGTTGGCCAGCATGAAGCCGATCAGGATCAGGCCGCCGATGGCCAGGGCGATGGCCGCCCCGAACAGGCCGGCGACGAAGGGCGAGGTACCCGTGTCGGCCGTCCCGCCGAACGCCTCGCCGGGTGTGGCGAAGCGCACCCGGGCGAAGTAGATGTCCTGGGACGTCGTGATCTCGTTGCCGTTGCGCGTGTCGTCCCACGCGATCAGCGCCGCCGTGTCATCGGACACGACGCCCATGGGCCCGTCGATCGAACCCTTCTTCGGTCCGAACCGGCGGTCGATGGCCCGATCGTTGATCCGCACGTTCTTCGAGAACGTCTCGCCGCCGTCGGTCGAGTAGGCGTAGTACACGTCCTGGAACGTGGCGCGGCGCTCGCCGTCGCGGAACCCGGCGTCGTTGCGGTAGTCGTACCAGGCGATGTCGATGCGGCCGTTGGACGCCACGTCCATGGTCGGGAAGACCTCGGGGAAGTCGAAGTCGCGCTTGCCGTCGACGTCGTTGACCTTCACCGGCTCGCCCCACGTGGTGCCGCCGTCGAGCGAACGCAGGAACATCACCTTCGGCGTCCCGATGCCCATGTTCTCCCACGTGACGTACAGGGCGCCGGTATTCACGTCGACGCCGGGGTAGGTCGCGCCGAGCCAGTCCGAGGTCGAGGTCGCCGAACTACCGTCGGCCGGGCCGTCCTGCTCGTAGATCGGCTTGGGGGCCCACGTCTTGCCCTGGTCGGTCGATCGGGAGAAGAACAGGTGGGCCGGGGGCGCCTTGCCGGCGTCGAGGGTGCGGGTGGCCTCGCCGAAGAAGGCGACGATCGAACCGTCCTTGGCCTGGGTGATGTACGGCTCGGTCGTGCAGTGCCCCACGCCGGGCGCCATGTCGACGGGCGCCGAGAACGTCCTGCCGCCGTCGGTCGAACCCGAGATCCACGGGCGGGCGAGGAACTTGTTGTCGACGAGCCGGCACCAGACCGAGGTCTCCGACCCGGAGAGGCCGGACGGGAGGTTCCACGAGCCGTTGTTCGACCACCACGCCACGTAGACGTTCTGGGGGTTGTTGCGGTCGATGGCCAGCGACGGCATGGCGTCCATGCCCATCTGGCGGGCGGCGGGATCGGGCCCGACGCGGGGCAGCGCGGTGACCTCCCACGTCACGCCGAGGTCGGTCGACTTCGCCAGGTAGATCCGCTGCTGGTAGGTGGTCGGCTGGAAGGCGCTGAACGCGTAGTACAGGGTGCCGTCGTCGGCGAACTCGAGATCGGCGATGACGCCGGTGACGGCGAACCCGCACCCAGGCCAGTCGGCCGGTGTCGTCGGCTGCGTGGCGAGCGACCAGCTGAGGCCGCCGTTGCGCGAGACGTGCACGCTGCAGCGCGACGTGTAGGCGTCGCTGTCGGCGATGACGAGGGTGAGCGGATCGTTGGGGTCCTGGGCCAGGGCCGGCGTGGCGTGCCCGCGGGCGGCCCCCACGTCGCTGGTGACCTGGACGGCCGCATCGACCTCCGGCTCGGCCAGGGTGTCGGCCAGCGCTGCCGGAGACACCAGCAGCGCACCCACAACGATCAGCAACAACGACCGACGAACCGTCCTCATGGCCCCCCCTGTGACATCCGGACCGCCGTTCCCGCAAGGCTCGCGCCATTGGGGAGGATTGTCACTATTCCCATCGGACACCTACCGGCGTCCGATGGGAACGGTGCGTGTGGTGCGTCGCCTGGGTCAGACGGTGCTCCGGCGGGTGGTCGCGACCCAGATCAGGGCGAGTCCGGACAGGACCAGGACGCCGATCCCGGCGCCGCGGGCGACCGTTGCCGCCTCGCCCGCCTTGCGGCCCAGGGTGTCGAAGCCGTAGGAGGTCAGGAGCAGGCCCCGCATGCTCTCGCCCTCGAACAGGGCCTGGCGCTTGCCGGTGATCTCGTTCAGCTGGCGCTGGAGGTCGCCGGCGGCGGGGTCGCCCTTCGCCTGCGCCTCGGTCACGCGGTTGCGCACGTCGGTCTGGACGCCGCGCATCTCCGAGAACGTCTTGCCGTCGGCGACCGACTTCAGGTGCACGCCGATGAAATGGTTGGCGTAGCACTCGGCCTGGGGACCGGTCGTGAGCGCCTGGCCGGCGAACTTCACGAGGCACGGCGTCTCGCGCTCGGCCGGCGTCAGCGCCTCTGCCGCCTTGAAGGTGATGCGTTGCTCGGCGAGCTGGCGGGCGACGTAGTCCTTCGAGAAGTCGGCGTTGCCCTGCATGACGGCGGACAGGGTGAGGAGGAGACCCCCCACCGCGATGCCGCCGGCGGCCACGTAGGTCCGGCCCCGGCGCCGGCGCGACGGTGGGCGCGCCTCGGTCGTCTCGGTCTTCTCGGGGGTCAAGCGCTCCAGCGTCTCGGTCGTAGCCATGTGGTCGTATCTCCTTTGTCTCGGTCAGGCTGATCCCCCTCCGAGGCCGCAGGAGCCGTGACGCGACGGCTTCGACCTACAAGGAAGTCATACGTGTCACGCAGCCGCAGGGATTGCGACGCTGCTTGCCCGAAGCAGGGGAGTGGTTGCTGCCACCGAGAACCGCAGGCGAGGCGCAGAAATACATTCGCCGTCGGGCCCGTCCCTCATGGACGTCCCGAACGGACTTTGTTAGGCTTACCGAAGTGAATCGCTACGGTGACCCTACGCTCGGGCTCGCCCGGCCCGGTTGGGTGCTCGTCGAGCTGCACGATGGGCGGCCTGAGGCGTTCCTCGTGGGCACCGGGCACCGCCGCATGGTCGTGCGGCGCGTGCCCGTGCGGACGGCGGCGACGCTGATCGCGCGAGGACTGCCGTCGGTCGTCCGGCGGGTCGGACAGGCGGCCTGACACCGATGTTCGTCTGCCACTGCCGGGCGGTCACCGACAGCACCGTCCGAGCCTCCATCCAGGAGGGGGCCCGCAGCCTGCACGAGCTGGCTGACGGGTGCGGCGCCGGATCCCGCTGCGGCGGCTGCCACCTGGCCCTGCGCCGCCTCCTGTCGGAAGCCGGCTTGCTCGAGTCGGTGCTGGCCGACGCCACCTGCGCCGCCTGATGCAGGGCGATCCTGCGATCATCGAGTGGCTCAACGACGTCCTGACGGCCGAACTGACGGCGGTCAACCAGTATTTCGTCGACGCCAAGATGTGCGAGAACTGGGGCGTTGACGGCCTGGCCGCCCGCTTCCGTGAGGACTCGGTCGACGAGATGCGCGACGCCGAGTCGCTGATCGCCCGCATCCTGTACCTCGAGGGCGTCCCCAACCTGCAGCGGCTCGGCTCGGTGCGGGTCGGCGAAACGGTCCCGGAGAAGCTCCGTCTGGCCCTCGACGTCGAGCGCGAGGCCATCACCCGGCTCAACGCCGGTATCGCGCTGTGCGTCAGCCTCGCCGACAACGGCACCCGCCAGTTGTTCGAGACGATCCTCGCCGGCGAGGAGGAGCACGCCGACTGGCTCGAGACCCAGCTCGACCTGGTCGACCGCCTGGGCGAGCAGCTCTATGTGGCCAGCCAGGTCACGGCGAGCGACGACTGACTCCCCCCACCCACCCGCTTTACTTCGCGAAAGTGGTACCTCCACGGGCCAATGGCGCGGAGTAAACGGGTTGGGTCAGGGC
>JBOGIC010000761.1:0-9164 GCA_050744985.1 Acidimicrobiales bacterium | reverse complement strand
GCTGGCGCCGGGCACGGCGTTGCCACCGGCGTAGGTGATCGAGAAGTCCACCGGGCCGTCGAAGGAGGCCGGGGCCAGCGTGGCGCTCACCCGGCGGCCCCCGGGCACGGTGAAGCCGAACGCCGCGTTCTGGCCGGGCGTGGTCAGCTTCACCTCCTGCGCCGGCCCGTCCGTGGCGATCGTGCCGGCCTGGTCCTCGACCTCGAACAGCCGGACGGTCCCGCTGCCCTTGGTGGTGCCCTGGGGGCTGACCACCAGCGTGTAGCTCCCGGCCCCCAAGACTCCGGGCACGTCTATGAACCCGGTGTCGCCGGCCGTGACCGTGTCGCTGGCGCCGGGCACGGCGTTGCCACCGGCGTAGGTGATCGAGAAGTCCACCGGGCCGTCGAAGGAGGCCGGGGCCAGCGTGGCGCTCACCCGGCGGCCCCCGGGCGCGGTGAAGCCGAACCGCGCGTACTCGCCGCGCGCCAGATGCACCTCCTGCGGCGGCCCACCGGTGGCGATCGTGCCGGCCTGGTCCTCCACCTCGAAGAGCTGGATGGTCCCACGGCCCTTGGCGGTGCCCTGCGGGCGTACGACGACCTTGTACGTCCCGGCACTCAACGGCTCGTCGGCCTCGATGAACCCGGTGTCGCCCGTCGTCACCGTGTCGCTGGCGCCGGGCACGGCGTTGCCACCGGCGTAGGTGATCGAGAAGTCCACCGGGCCGTCGAAGGAGGCCGGGGCCAGCGTGGCGCTCACCCGGCGACCCCCGGGCACGGTGAAGCCGAACCGCGCGTACTCGTCGCGCGCCAGATTCACATCCTGCGGCGACCCATCGAGCGAGACGGACCGCTCCACGGCGCGGCGGGTGCGGTCGTCAGGCGTATCGGCGCCGCCGTCGATCGATCGCGAGATCACCACGCCGGTCCCGACGAGGGCCACGAGCGCGGCGACGATGAGGCCCGCACGTGCCCTCGCACCGGCCGCGGAGAACCGCGACGGTGGCCGGCCAGCCGTGACACCGGCATCGGGGCGGGGCCTGGGCGGCATGGAACCGGGCACGACTCCCGCCGTGTTGCGAACGACCGACTCGAGCCTCCGGATCAGGCGCACGACCTGGTCGTCCCACCCCTCGTCGGAGAGCCGCAGCGCCTGGTGGTCGGCGAGGGGCGCCAGCCGGTCCGGCAGCGTCTCACGATCGGGCATCTGCGCAGGCCCGATCAACACCGGCACGACGAGGATTCGACGATCGAGGGCGGCGGCGATCTCCTGGCGCAGGTAGTCGTCGGGATCGTCGAGGCGGCGCCGTCCATCCTCGTCCTCGACTGACAGCCACGCCGGCCCGATCAGCGCCAGCAGCGCGTCACACGAGCCCACGGCCTGCTTGATGACGCTGGGGAAGCTCTCGCCCGGCGCGATCCGATCGACATCGCGGAAGATCTGGTGGGCGCCGAAGTGACTGCCCAACCGGTCGCGCAAGCGGCCGGCGTAGGGGCTGGTGTCTTCCCGCCGATAGCTGATGAAGATGCCGCTCACGGCCGCCGACCCTTCTCGTGCGCACCTTCTGAGAGCGCCGAAAGCCCGCCGAAATACGCCTTCCGCAGCGTAGTGCCCGGTCGTCCGGCGCGGTACCCGGTACGGGGAGCGTCACGCTTCTAGCGTTGGCGCCATGTCCGGCAAAACGGGTCAAATGCAAACCACAGTGGCGAGCCCGATCAGCAGCACCGAGCTGTTCGTGCTCGCCCTCTCGGTGTTGTCGATCGTCAACATCGTTCTCTCCGTCGTCCCGCTGAGCGATGCGATCCATGAGGTCATCAGACTCGTCGACGCCATCTTCTGTGCGATCTTCCTCGTCGACTTCACGATCCGGATGCGTCGTGCCGCGTCCAAGCGGCAGTACTTCTTCCATCAGCGCGGGTGGCTCGATCTCCTCGGAAGCCTCCCGTTCCCGGGCCTGCGGGTCGCACGGCTGTTCCGGATGGCGAAGGTGTGGGCGGCGGTGCGCGCCCGGGGCGCCCGCAACGTGGCCCGGGACTTCCGCGACAATCTGGCCGAGGGCGCGCTGCTGATCGTGTTGTTGATGGCCCTCGCCGTGCTCCAGTACGGCAGCATGCTGGAGCTCGTCGCCGAGAAGAACGTCGCCGACGCCAACATCGTCACGGGCGGGGACGCACTGTGGTGGGTGATCGTGACGATCACCACCGTCGGCTACGGCGACCAGTACCCGGTCGGCGCCGCCGGCCGCGTCGTCGGCGTGTTCGTCCTCCTCACGGGCATCGCCCTGTTCGGCACCATCACCGGCTATCTGGCCAACTCGTTCCTCAGCCCTCGCCGCCCGAAGGAGGCGGCGCCAGCCGAGCCTCCGGCCGGCACCCCCGCCGACGAGCGGGCCATCGCCCTCGGTGACATCCGCCGCCTGATCGACCAGCAGGACCGCTCGCTCAAGGAGCAGGCCGAGGCGCTGACGGCTCTCCGCCGGCAGCTCGCGGCGCTGGAGCGAGCGCCGTGAGTACCTTGGGAGCATGCGGCGGACGGCGTTGGCCTTCATCCTGACGTTGGTGCCCACCCTGGCGTGGGTCACCCCGGCCTCCGCGGCGACCACCGGGTTCACGTGGTCCACCGACGGCGCCTTCGAGACGGTCGGGCCTCCTGGAGTGGTCGTGAGCGCGTACGCGACCGGCGCAGTGCCCGGAGCGGGCTACAAGCTCGTGGCCGTCCCGTGCCCGTCCGATGACATGCCGTGCAACGGCGCACCCGTCGAGGTGAACGCCAACGTGCGGCGGGCCAGCAGCAGCGGCTTCATCAGCATCACGCGGGGGCCCGTCAACGGGCCAACCGGCAGTACGTGGCAGGTGTTCTTCGCGGTGCTGCCGCTGGCGCCCGCATACACGCAGCCCCCGGCCTACGTTCACCCGTCGACCTACCCCGTCTACATCGGGCTCCGGTGAGTCATTGAGCCCCAGATCCGGCGGCACGGCGTTGCTCATCGGCGCCGTCGTCACGGTGGCGGCGATCGCACCCTCCTCGCCCGCGACGGCAGGCACGCCCGGTCCGCGGGACTTGATCAGCACCGCTGGCCCCGACGGCGGCAACGGGGCATCGTCGGCACCCCAGGCGAGCGCGGACGGCCGGGTGGTCGCCTACGTCTCGACGGCCAACAACCTGGGTGTCGCGGACTCGGGCCTCGACGCCGATGTCTACCGGCGCGACCGACTCACGAACACGACGGCGCTCGTGAGCGTCAACCAGGCCGGCACCGACGGGGGAAACGGCCCGTCGAGCGGACCGCCGGCGGTCAACGCCAGTGGGCGGTTCATCGCGTTCGCCTCGCTCGCCAGCAACCTCGTCGCGACCCTCGACACGAACTCCGTGAGCGACGTGTACTGGCGCGACACCGCGCTGGGCATCACGCAGTTGGTCAGCGTGAACGGCACGACGACCGCCGCGGGCAACGACAGCTCGACCTCGCCATCGATCAGCGCCGACGGGTGCGTCGTCGCGTTCCAGAGCCGCGCCAACAACCTGCTTCCCGCCGGGCCGCTCGCCGACGCGGGCTTCGATTCAGACGTCTACAGCCGCGACATGTGTGCCAACGGGCCAAACCAGTTGGTCAGCGTCAACGGCGCGAACACCGATGGCGGCAACGGGCCATCGTCGCAGCTCCGGATCAGCGCCGACGGTCGTCATGTCGCGTTCGACACCTCAGCCTTCGACCTCGGCGCGGCCGATTTCGGCTCCACCCTGGATGTCTACCGGCGCGACCTCTGGCTGGGCACGACGGAGCTCGTGAGTGTCACGCCGGCGAACACGTCCGGGAACCAGGCCTCGTGGCTCGTCGACGTGAGCGCCCACGGCGACGTCGTCGCGTTCACCAGCCTCGCTTCCAACCTCGGGCCGACGGACACCAACTTCAACACGGACGCGTACGTCCGGAACCTCGCGACGGGCGACACCGAGATGGTGTCGGCCAATGGCGCCAACACCGACTCCGCGAACGGCTCCTCGGCCGGCAACGCCCTGAGTGGAGACGGCCGGTACGTGGCGTTCCACAGCAACGCGACGAACATCGACCCCGCCGATACCATCAGCTTCACCGACGTCTACCGGCGCGATCTCTTCGCGCTGTCGACGGTCCTGGTCAGCGTCAGCACCGCCGGCGCGGGCGGGAGCGCCCCCTCGCAGTTGTCGGTCATGAGCGACGACGGTCGCTTCGTGGTCTTCACGAGCACTGCCACCGACCTCGTCACGCCCCCCAGCAACGGCCTCCCCCAGGTCTTCGTGCGCGATCTCGTATGGGGAGACACGACGCTGATCAGCACCGCGGGCGCAGGTGTTCCGGGCAACGCGACATCGGGCAGCCTTGACCCCCCGGCGGTGAGCGCCGACGGACGGGTCGTGGCCTTCGTAACCAAGGCGTCGAACCTCGGGCCGCCTGACGCCGGGACCGACGACGACGTGTACGCGGCCCTCACCGCCGCCTGCACGATCACCGGTACGCCTGGGAACGACGTGCTCGAGGGCACCGGCGGCCGTGACGTGGTCTGCGGGCAGGCCGGGTCCGACCGGCTTCGCGGTGTTGGCGGTGACGACATCCTCGACGGTGGCCTCGGTAATGACTATCTCGACGGCGGCCCGGGCCACGACTCCCTCGCCGGCGGCGAAGGCAACGACACGCTGATTGGCGGCCCCGGCGTGGACTCGATGTTCGGGTTCTCCGCCCCCGATCTGCTCTACGCCGTCGATGCCGTGGTCGTCAACGACTACATGGATGGGGGACTCGCGTCCGACAACTGCCAGGGTGACAGCGGCGACTCTCGCATCCTCTGCCTCTGATCCGCGTCAGGCCATCGCGTCGAGCACCACGCGGACATCGTCCACCGCGGTGCGGGGGTTGACGATGCAGATGCGCAGCATCGGCTCGCCCTGGTAGGCGGACGGCGCGATGAAGGCCACGCCGGCGTCGAGCAGCCGGCGGGTCAGGGCGAAGTAGTCGGGCGCGGTCCAACCCCGCCGCCGGAAGGCGACGACCGACAGCTCCGGCTCGACGACCAGGTCGAGGTGATCGCTCTGGCGGACGAGGTCGGCGGCCGCACGCGTCGTCTCGAGGCACATCTCCAGCGCGGCCGCGTAGGCCCGTGTGCCGTGGGCGGCGAGCGAGAGCCACAGGGGCAGGCCGCGGGTGCGGCGGGTGAGGTGCAGGGCGTAGTCGGAGGGGTCCCAGCCGACGGCGCCGATGATCGTCGACTCCAGGCTGAGGTAGCTGGAGTGCTGGGTGTGGCACGCCCTGGCCCGCTCCGGCTCCCGGTAGAGCAGGGCGCAGGCGTCGAACGGGGCGAACAGCCACTTGTGCGGGTCGACGATCACGGAATCGGCTCGTTCGATGCCGGCGAAGCGCCATCGCGCCGACGGGGCGGCCATGGCGGCACCGCCGTACGCCCCGTCCACGTGCAACCAGACGCCCCCCTCCCGGCAGACGTCGGCGACCGACGCGATGTCGTCGACCAGGCCGAGGTTGGTCGAGCCGGCCGTGGCGACGACGGCGAACGCCCGCGAGCCGACCCGGTCCAGGACGGGAGCCAGGGCGGCGCCGGTCAGCTTCGTCCCCGGCACCGTCACCAGCTCGATGTCCATGGCCTCCGACGCCATCTCCATGGACGCATGGGCCGACTCACCGGCCACCACCACCCGGCCTGCGTGGCCTGAACGCTGTGGCCGGCCCTCGCCCGTCCGGCCCCGGGCGGCGTGGCGGGCGGCGACCAGCGCCGACAGGTTGCCGATCGTGCCCCCGGAGACGAAGCAGCCGCCCGCCTCCGGGGGCAGCCCGGCGAGGTCGGCGATCCAGCGCAGCGCCTGGTTCTCGGCCCACACCGCACCCGACCCCTCGAGCCAGGTGCCGCCGTAGATCGAGCAGGCGCTGACGACCATGTCGGCGATGATCGAGACTTCGGTGGGCGCCGCGGGGATGAAGGCGAAGTAGCGATGGAAGTCGGTGGACAGGCACGAGGGTTCGAGCACGTCGGTGAAGATCCGCAGCGCTTCGCTCTCACCGAGCCCGTCGGGCGTGATCGTCGTGCCAATCTCGTCGTCGAGGTCCTCCGGCGGGCGCGGGTGCCCGAGCGGAACGCCCCCGGCTTCGGCGTCGAGGCGGATGCGGCGGCGCGCGAAGGCCATGGCCCGGTCGTCGAAGTCGTCGACGCCCGGGCTGTACCGGTGCATGGCGTCGCTCATGTGTTGGTGAGTCGCGAGAATCGGGCCTGGAGGTCGGCCTCTTCGGCCGGCGTCGTGCCCGACCAGAAGTACAGCTTGCGCCGGGTCGCGTCGTCCGGGAACAGGATGGGGCTGGCGGCGAGCTTGGCCTCGTCGCCACCCATCCGGGCCAGCTCCTCCTTGACGCCGAGCACCGGGCTGACGTACTGGACGGCGGCGGTGATGCGGGCGGCGTTCACCGGGTCGTAGACGAAGTTCATCCAATCGCCGGCGGCGGCGACGTTGGACGCGCCCCTCGGGATGATCATGGAGTCGAACCACCGCATGCCGCCCTCGGCGGGGATCACGAAGCGCAGGTCGGGCCGGTCGGCCTGGAGCTGCAGCACACCGCCGGACCACGCCAGGGAGGCGGCGAACTGCCCGCTCTTGAGGAGGTCGATGTGCTCGTCGCCGGTGAACTGGGCGACCTGCCCCGAGGCGACGACCTGCTCCATGCGGTCGAGGGCGGCGTCGGCGCTGGCGAGGGTGGCCCGGCTGGGGTCCTCGCCGTTGGCCAGCATGAAGAACCCGAGCACCTCCCGCATCTCCGACACCATGCCGACGCGGCCCTTCAGGGCCGGGTCGAGGAGGTCGCTGAACGAGGTGATGTCGCGGCGGGTGAGCGCCGGGTTGTAGGCGATGCCCGTGAAGCCGGCTTGCCACGGGAGCTGGTAGCGCGCGCCCTGGTCCCATGCCGTGCCGAGCAGGGCCGGCTCGAGGTTGACGTGGTTGGGGATGCGCTCGAGGGGGAGCTCGTTGAGGAGCCCCTCGGAGAGCAGCTCCGCCACCAGCCAGTACGTGGGGACGATCACGTCGTAGCCGGTCGGCTTGCCCCGCTCGAGGGTCGGGCCGAAGACCTGTTCCCGCCCGTAGATGTTGTCGTTGTAGTCCTCGACGTAGTCCACGTTGGTGCCGGTGACGGCCGAGAAGCGGTCGACGGTCTCCGCGTCGATGTACTCACCCCAGTTCAGGACGCGGAGTCGGCCGGTGGAGCTCCCGACGTTGCCGGGGGGCGCCGTGCTCAACCCTCCTCGTGAACAGGCGACGGCGCCGAGGCCGAGGGCGGCGGCGCCGGCGAGGAACGTGCGCCGGCTCATGGGGACGGGTGCGGTCATGGGTGCCTACCGGTAGTCGTTGATGCGGATCTGGAAGCCCCACAGGGCGGCGGCGAGCGCGACAAGCAGGAGCAGGAGCACGCCCTGCGGAAGCCGGGCCGCGGTCTGTGCCGCCTCCTCGAGGTCGTCGAGGAACTGGTCGCGGTTCTGGCTGAGGACCAGCTGGGTCGCGAAGTTGAAGCCGTTGAACGTCGAGTTCGCGGGGCCGACGGCGACGGCCCGCGCCGCGGCCGCGTTGGGTGCACCCCGCTGGGCGGCGACCGTGGCCACATACCGCTGCCACCGGATGTCAACGTCCTCGACCGCCGCCTCCTCCCGCGGCGAGTCGGCCGAGGCGGCCGCCTCGACGAGCAGGGTCTGGACGTTGGCGGCGTCGGCATCGGCCTGCGCGCGCTGGCCGGCGTCGCCGGTGATGAGCGCCAGGGTCTCGGCCGCCTTGGCTCCGAAGCCGGCGCTTCCCAGCCGCGCCGTGAGTACGATCGAGTCGTAGCCGCGGCTACGGGCACGATCGAGGTGGCGGCCGCTGAGCTGGTTGGCGGCGACGAGCCAGATCAGGGTGACGCCGACGAGCAACGTGGCCAGCGCGAGCGGCGGGTTGACGATGCGCCGGCTCGTCCGCAGCAGCATCACCTGCGCGAGGACGAGGACAGCCAGCGCCGCGAGCAGGGCGGTCACGGCGATCCACACGCCCCGGCTCCGGCGGTTCTGGTCGGCGGTGAGGTTCGCCTGCGTGTCGGTGGTGAGCGCCTGGACGTCGCCCTGGATCAGCTGGTCGGCCAGGCGCACGGCCGACACGAGGTAGGTGCTGGCGTCGGCGGTGGCGTTGCGGTTCGACGCCCGGGCCGCTTCGACGAGCCCGGCGTAGCGGGTGATGGCCACCGAGATGCGACCGAGCGACGCCCGGACGTCGGGGTCCCGCCCGACGAGCGACGCGATCTCCTCGACCTGCTGGCTGGCGCGCGCCAGGGCCTGCTCGTAGAGGCGGCGTTGCTCGGGGTCCTCGTCGCGGCCCGAGAGGAAAGCGGCGGTAGCAGCGGCGTCGGCGGCGGCCAGGCTGGACACGAGCTGTTGGGTCGCCACGAGCACGGGCCCGCTTTCGGTCTCGGCCTGGTGGGTGGCCGACTTCATGCGGCCGGCCGACGCCGTCGCGGTGACCATGGCGATGAGGAGGACGGTCGCGGCGCCGAGGGACCAGAGGCGGTACCGGCCCGGCGTCGTCCCGGACGCGACGCGGACGCGGTCCGACACCTTGCGGGGCGGCGCCACCACAGCGGTCACGGCGCGGGCGGGGCCCCCGCTTCGCGCACGATGGTGATGCGCGTGAACGAGCCGATGTTGATGCGGTCGCCGTCGTGGAGCGCGGTGAGCACGCCGTGGTCGAGGGCTTTCCCGGCGCCGTTGATCCACGTGCCGTTGGTCGACATCTCGTCCACGATCGCCCACGAGCCGTCCGCCTGGCGGCGGAGCAGGGCGTGGCGGTGGCTCACGCCGGCGTCGGCGACCGGCGTCGAGAGGTCGATCGCCGGGAAGAAGCCCTTGCTCTCGCTCTTGCGCCCGATCACGACCTCGTCACCGGTCAACGCCACGCGCCGGGCGGCCAGCCCGTCGGGGAACGTCAACGCCGTGGGGCTGTCGGCCTCGTTGCCGTCGAAGTAGGCGCGGTCGGCCTCGATGACGGCGGTCCACTCGGAGGCTTCACCGGTCGAGCCGGCGGCCGCCGGCGCCGGCGCGGCCGGCATCTGGCCGGTGGCGAAGTCGAGCCCGCACCCCTCGCAGAACGCGTCGTCGGGGCTGCGGGCCGCGCCACAGCTCGGGCACGGC
>JBOGIC010000760.1:0-2544 GCA_050744985.1 Acidimicrobiales bacterium | reverse complement strand
GTGCAGGCACGCCCGCACCAGGTCGTCGATGTGGACGAGGCGCTGCTCGACGGCCGGGCGGTAGACGACGAGTTCGTCCCGCCCCATGAAGCGCTCGACGGCCACGTCCAAGATGGCGCTGGCCAGCAGCTTGATCGTGCCCGGACCGTGCACCGACACGGGCCGTACCACGACGACGGGCAGTCCCTCCCGGCCGTGCCGCCACACCACCTGCTCGGTCGCCCACTTGGCCTTGCCGTAGCCGCGGCTGGGATGGGGCTCGACGGTCTCGGGCACGGGTGACGGCAACTGCTCCTCCTCGCCGTACACCGAGGTGCTGCTCATGTGCAGCGCCCGCTCGACGCTCTTGGTGGCCGCCAGCGTCGTGAACAACCGCTCGGTGGCGACGACGTTGTCGCGCTCCATCTCCTCCTGGGAGGACTTGGAGCTCGACGCGCCGGCGAGGTGGAACACGTGCGTGACGCCCTCGACCAGGTCGGCCACGCCCGGGTCGGTGACCAGGTCGAGCGACCGGTACTCGACGGCGTCGGGAAGCCAGGGGGCCTCGGGCCGTCGGCCGCAGGCTCGGACTTCCCAACCCGCTTCGACGAGGGCGGGGACGAGGCGCGAGGCGATGAACCCCGTGGCGCCGGTGACCAGTGCGAGGCGCTCCTTCAGGCCCCGTACAGTCGCGCCAATGGACGTGTCGGTCTATTTCAATCCCAGTTGTTCGAACTGCCGGACCGCCGAAGGCATCCTCGCCGAGCGCGGGATCGACGCCACCTATGTCCGCTACCTCGAGACGGCGCCGACCCGCGAGCAGCTCGAGGACGTGCTGGCCAAGCTGGGCACCGACGACCCGCAGAAGATGATCCGCACCAAGGAACCGGAGTACGAGGACCTCGGCCTGGCCCACGCCAGCCGCGTGGAGCTCCTCGACGCCATGGTCGCCCACCCGATCCTCATCCAGCGCCCGATCGTCATCCACGGCGACCGCGCCGTCATCGCCCGCCCCGCCGACCGCCTCCTCGAGCTGTTCTCGTAAGCCCGAACCACCGAATCGCGGGTTCTGGCTTACAAGAACGACGGGGCTGCTCGGGCGGGGGCGGGGGCGGCGCGTCCGGCGGCTCCTCGGCGGCGACGGCCGCCGCTTCGGCCAGGCGGCCGGCCAGGATCTCGCGCGCCGACTCGCGGTCGATCTCCTCGGCGTAGGTCGACCACAGCGAGCTGTCGCGGGCGGCCCGGTCGACCGCCTCGTCGCCGATGGCAGCCATCAGCGAGCGGGGTGGGCGCAGGCGGGTCCACGCCACCGGTGTCGGGGCGCCCCGCTCCGACAGCACGGTGATCAGGGCTTCGCCCGTACCGAGCTGGGTGAGCGCTTCTTCGAGGTCGTAGTCGTCGGTGTTGGGGTACGTGCTGGCCGCCGCCTTCAACGCCTTGGCGTCGCGGGGCGTGAAGGCGCGGAGGGCGTGCTGCACGCGGTTGCCCAGCTGGCCGAGCACGTCGTCGGGCACGTCGTCGGGCAGCTGCGTCACGAAGAACACGCCGACGCCTTTCGATCGGATCAGCCGCACGGTCTGCGCCACCGAGTCGAGGAAGGCCTTCGACGCGTCGTTGAAGAGCAGATGCGCCTCGTCGAAGAAGAAGACGAGCTTGGGCCTGTCGACGTCGCCCACCTCGGGCAGGGTCTCGAACAGCTCGGCCAGGAGCCACATGAGGAACGTCGAGAAGAGCTTGGGCTTGTCCTGCACGGCGGCGAGCTCGAGGCTCGAGATCACGCCCGCGCCCTCGGGTGTGGTGCGCAGGAGGTCGGTCACCTGGATCTCGGGCTCCCCGAAGAACGCCTCGGCGCCCTGGTCCTCGAGCTCGACGATCTTGCGCAGGAGCACCCCGGCCGTGGCCGACGACAGTCCGCCGATGCCCTCGAGCTCGGCCTTGCCGTCGTCGCTGGTGAGGTACTTCAGGACCTCGCGCAGGTCGTCGAGGTCGAGCAGGGCCAGGCCCTTCTCGTCGGCGTACCGGAAGACGAGCGACAGCGACGACGCCTGGGTCTCGTTGGCGTCGATGACCTTGGAGAGCAGTTGCGGGCCGAACGAGGAGATCGTGGCCCGCAGTGGCACCCCGGGCCCGAGCCCACCGAGGGAGAGGAACGTGACCGGGAAGCCCGACGGCGACCAGTCGACCTGGAGCTCGCCCGCGCGGCGCGTGACGCCGTCGCTCTCGGCGCCCGGCTTCGCCAGCCCGCTCAGGTCGCCCTTCACGTCCGATACGAACACGGGCACGCCGAGATCCGACAGCTGTTCGGCCATGAGCTGCAGCGTCTTGGTCTTCCCCGTGCCGGTCGCGCCGGCGATCAGACCGTGCCGGTTGGCCATCGCGGCGGGGACGGCCACGGCGACCTCGGGGAGGGTCTCGCCGTCGAGCATCGCCCGGCCCAGGTCGAGCACCGGACCGTCGGTCGCGTAGGCCTTGCTGATCCGTTCTGCGAAATCCTCTTTGGCCATGAACGCAACGTAGCGGCTGGTTCGCGGGCCCCCACCAGGGGTAGAACAGTGGCCGGTGTCG
>JBOGIC010000759.1:0-6430 GCA_050744985.1 Acidimicrobiales bacterium | reverse complement strand
CGCGACGACAAGGCCAGCGCGTTCCAACGCCGCTACCGGGACGTCGACGTGCTGCTGATCGACGACATCCAGTTCCTCCAGGGCAAGGTGCAGACCCAGGAGGAGTTCTTCCACACCTTCAACACGCTCCACAACGCGAACAAACAGGTCGTCATCACCTCGGACCTGCCGCCGAAGCAGCTGGCCGGCTTCGAGGAGCGGATGCGCTCGCGCTTCGAGTGGGGTCTGATCACCGACGTCCAGCCGCCCGACCTCGAGACGCGCCTCGCCATCCTGCGCAAGCGCGCCGGGAGCGACCAGGTGGCCATCCCCGACGAGGTGCTCGAGTACATCGCCACCCACATCACCGACAACATCCGTGAGCTCGAGGGCGCCCTCGTCCGGGTGTCGGCCTTCGCCAGCCTCAACCGGGTCACGCTGTCCCAGGACGTGGCCGAGGAGGTGCTGGGTGAGCTGCTCGGTGGTCACGGCAGCCGGCGCATCACCCCGGCCATGATCCTCGACGCGACCTCCGACATGTTCGGCCACAGCATCGAAGACCTGTGCGGCAAGAGCCGCAGCCGGCCCCTCGTCCAGGCCCGCCAGGTCGGCATGTACGTATTCCGCGAGCTCACCGACTTCAGCTATCCGGCCATCGGGCGGGTCTTCGGCCACCGCGACCACACGACGGTCATGCATGCCGTCGAGAAGATCAAGGAGCTGATGAAGGAACGACGGGCCACCTACGACCAGGTCACCGAGCTCATCCATCGCATCCGCACCAGTGGATGACCCGGGGATGACCACGGCGCGCGACTGGGGACGTCCTGGCGGCGCGTCCACAGGGTGCTGGCGGTCCTCCTCATGCCCGGTGGAGACTGGGGACGTCCACCCACAGCACGACATGGCCTCCCACCGGCCCGGATGCACCGATATCCCCAATCCACAGGCCCTATCACTATTCCCTCGCGTACTTCATGTCGTATAGGAGAGATAGACAAGAGCAGTCATGAGATTTCGAGCTGAGCGCGATGCGTTGGTGGATGCGATGGCCACGGCCGGGCGGGCGGCGGCCACGCGCGGCGGGGCCCTTCCCGCCCTCTCCGGTATCCGCCTCGAGCTGACCGACGACGACCGCCTGCACCTCGCCGGCAGCGACCTCGACCTGAGCGTGCAGGTCGACGTGGGCGTCACCGGCCAGGAGCCGGGCGTATGCGTGGTGCCGGCTCGCTTGGCCACCGATATCGTGCGGGCCCTCGAGCCGGGCGCCGTCGTCGTGTCGAGCGAGGGGAGCGAGGCCGTGATCTCCTCCGGACGGTCCCAGTTCGCCGTTCGGGTGCTGCCGGCCGAGGAGTTCCTGCGGCTCCCCCAGGTCACGGGCGAGCCCGTCTCGCTGGATGCGGCGGCGATGGCCGGGGCGCTGCACCAGGTGGTGCGGGCCGCCAGCAAGGACGACGCCCGGCCGATCCTCACCGGGGTGCTGTTCGAGGCGGAGGCGGCCGGCCTGCGCCTGGTGTCCACCGATTCCTACCGCCTGGCCATGCGTGACCTGCCGGGCACGACGCTGCTGTCCGAGGGGCAGCACGTGCTCGTGCCGTCCCGGGCGCTGGGCGAACTGTCCCGCCTGCTGAGTGGCGCCCAGCAGGTGGCGCTGCGTCTCGGCGCCGACGAGGCCAGCTTCGAGGTGGGCGCCGTCCGCCTCACGACCCGGCTGCTCGAAGGCGAGTTCCCCAACTACCGCCAGCTGATCCCCCCGCACTACCCCAACCGGCTCACGCTGGCCAAGGAGACGTTCCTCGACGCCGTCCGCCGCGTGAAGCTGCTGGCCCGTGACGCGGCGCCGGTGCGGATGAGCCTCGGGCCCGAGTCGGTCGAGCTGAGCGCCATCACCCAGGACGTCGGCCAGGCCAAGGAGGACATCGAGGCCAAGTACGAGGGGGCGCAGATGGTCGTGGCCTTCAACCCCGAGTTCCTCATCGACGGCGTGGAGGCCTGCCCCGGCGACGAGGTCGTGGTCGAGACCCTCGACGCCCTCAAGCCCGCCACGATCCGCCCGACCGAGGGCACGGAGTATCTCTACCTGCTCATGCCGGTACGGGTCGCCTGATGGAGGTCCTCCCGTGCGGCTCGACCACCTCTGGCTCATCGACTTCCGGAACTACACGGCCTCGGAGCTGAGCCTGCCCGCGGGCCTGTTGGCGGTCACCGGCGAGAACGGGGCGGGCAAGACCAACCTGCTCGAGGCCGTGGGGTACCTGGCCACGCAGTCCTCGTTCCGGGGCGTCGGCAACGACGCGCTCGTGCGGGCGGGCTCCACCCAGGCGGTGGTGCGGGGTGCGGGCGGGCGGGGCCCACGCGAGCTGCTGCTCGAAGCGGAGATCCGCCCGGCCGGCCGCGGGCGGATGACGGTCAACCGCCAGCCCGTTCGCCGGGCGGCCGAGCTGGCCGACGCCCTCCGGGTGACGGTCTTCTCACCCGACGACCTCGAGCTGGTGAAGGCGGGCCCGACGGGCCGGCGCCGCTACCTCGACGAGATCCTCGCCTCGCTGCACCCCCGCCACGACGCCGCTCGCCGTGACTTCGAACGGGTGCTGAAGCAGCGCAACGCACTCCTTTCGCAGGCGGCGGCCACCCGCGGCCCGCTGCCCGCCGACATCGCCACCACCCTCGAGGTCTGGAACGCCCGGCTGGTGCAGACGGGCGAGGCGGTGGGCACGGCCCGGGCCGAGCTCGTCGCCGCTCTGCAACCGGTCGTGGCCAAGGCGTACGCCGACCTGGGCGGGGGCGCGGTCACCGTCGCCTACGACGCGCCGTGGCGGGAGCACGGCCTGGCGCCGGCGCTCGCCGCCGCCCGCCCCGAGGAACTCCGCCGGGGCATCAGCGTGATCGGGCCCCACCGCGACGAGCTGGCGCTGACGATCTCGGGGATGCCGGCCCGTACGCACGCCTCCCAGGGGGAGCAGCGCTCGCTGGCGCTGGCACTGCGTCTGGCGGCCCACGACCTGGTGACCGACCAGGTCGGCGAACCGCCGCTCCTCCTGCTCGACGACGTGTTCTCCGAGCTCGACCCGGCCCGGTCGCAGGCGCTCCTCGACCACCTCCCCGCCGGCCAGTCCGTCCTCACGACCGCCTCCACACCGCCGCCGGGCGTGACCCCCGAAGCGGTCGTCCGGGTGGCCGACGGGCGGGTCGTCTGATGGTCTGGCGCCCCCTCCCGTCCGAGCCCGGGCCGCGCCAGCTGGACAGCTCGCTCGACCGCATCTCCCGCTCGTTGGGAGGACCCGGAGCGACGGTCCTGGCGGCCGTCTTCGCCCGCTGGGAGGAGATCGTGGGGCCGGCGGTGGCGGCCCATTCGTGGCCGGTCTCCCTGGCCCGGGGCGTGCTCACGATCGGTGTCGACGAACCGGGCTGGGCCACCCAGCTCACCTATCTGGAGACCGATCTGCGCCGCCGTCTGGACGAGGTCGCGGGGGCCGGTGCGGTGGAGCGCGTGAGGGTCAGCGTCCGCCCGGGGAGGCCGCCAAACTGGTAGTCTGGGGCCATCGGCAGACGACCTCGTCGTCGCCCGTCATCACCCCTTTGACGTGGTACTACGCGCCGTTCTTGGCAGAGGAAACGATAGCTACTTGGCTCAGCAGGTTCCGTCCTACGGGGCGAAAGACATCGAGGTCCTGGAGGGTCTGGACCCGGTCCGCAAGCGCCCCGGGATGTACATCGGGTCCACCGGGCTCAACGGTCTCCACCACCTCGTCTACGAGGTGGTCGACAACTCCGTCGACGAGGCCATGGCGGGCCATGCCACGCGCATCGACGTCACCCTCCTAGCCGACGGCGGCTGCCGGGTCGTCGACGACGGGCGCGGCATTCCCGTCGACCCTCACCCCAAGATGCGATCGAAGACGGCGGCCGAGGTGGTACTCACCACGCTGCACGCGGGGGGCAAGTTCGGCGGCCAGGGCTACAAGGTCTCGGGCGGGCTCCACGGCGTCGGCGTGTCGGTGGTCAACGCGTTGTCGCGGCGCCTCGAGCTCGAGATCGACCGTGACGGCAAGCGCCACCGGATCGTCTTCCTGAACGGCGGGCGGCCCCAGGGCAAGCTCGACGTCGTCGGCCGGGCGCCCCGAAACCGCACCGGCACGACGGTGGTCTTCTGGCCCGACCCCACGATCTTCAACTCCGAGGGCACCGAGTTCCGGGCCACCACGCTCCTCGAGCGCCTCCAGATCTACGCCTTCCTCAACAAGGGCCTCGAGATCCGCTTCCGCGACGAGCGGCCCGACCACGAGCAGGAGCAGACCTTCCGGTACACGGGGGGCATCGTCGACTTCGTCCGCCACCTCAACCACGCCAAGGAGGCGTTGTTCAAGCGGGTGGGCCAGTTCGATTCGGCGGAAGCCGATCAGGAGGTGGAGGTCGCCCTCCAGTGGAACACGGGCTACCACGAGGGCATCTACAGCTTCGCCAACGGCATCGCCACGATCGAGGGCGGCATGCACGAGGAGGGCTTCAAGAAGGCCCTCACCAACGCGGTGAACAAGTACGCCCGGGCCAAGGGCCACCTCAAGGAGAAGGACGACAACCTCCTCGGCGAGGACATCCGCGAGGGCCTCACCGCCATCGTCAGCGTCAAGCTGCGCGACCCGCAGTTCGAGGGCCAGACCAAGGCCAAGCTCGGCAACGTGTCGATCCGCTCGCTCGTCGAGCGGGTCACCAACGAGAAGCTCGCCGACTGGCTCGAGGAGCACCCCACCGAGGCCCGCCAGGTCGTCCAGAAGGCGATCCAGGCGTCACGAGCCCGGGTCGCCGCCCGCCAGGCGCGTGAGGTCATCCGGCGCAAGACGCTGCTCGAGGGCGCGGGCCTGCCCGGCAAGCTCGCCGACTGCTCGTCGCGCAACCCGGAGGAGTCCGAGCTGTTCATCGTCGAGGGCAACTCGGCCGGCGGCTCGGCCATCAACGCCCGTGACCCCGTCACCCAGGCGATCCTGCCGATCCGGGGCAAGATCCTCAACGTCGAGCGGGCGCGCATCGACCGCATGCTCAAGAACATCGAAATCCAGTCGCTCATCTCTGCGATCGGTGCGGGTGTCGGCGAGGAGTTCGACGTTGCCAAGATCCGGTATCACAAGGTCATCATCCTGGCCGACGCCGACGTTGACGGGAACCACATCCGCACGCTGCTGTTGACGTTCTTCTTCCGGCAATTGACCGACATGGTGGAGCGAGGCCACGTGTTCATCGCCCAGCCGCCGCTGTACTCCACGCTGGTGGGCAAAGAGAAGATCTACCTGAAGGACGACGTCGCCAAGGACGCCTTCCTGGCCGAGCACCCCAACCACCGCGCCGACTTCGGCCGCCTCAAGGGCCTCGGCGAGATGGACTTCGAGGAGCTGCGGGTCACGACCATGGACCACGAGCGCCGCACGCTGCTGCGGGTGTCGGTCGAGCAGGCCGCCCTCGCCGACGAGGTCTTCTCGGTTCTCATGGGCGACGACGTCGAGCTCCGCAAGCACTTCATCCAGACGAACGCCAAAGACGTCCGTTTCCTCGATATTTGACGCTTTGTTCCGCGCCATTAGGCCTCTATGACCCCTCTATCGCGGATTAAACGATGAGTGACCAAGGCAGTTTGGAATTCGGCAACATCGAGCCGATCGAGCTCCAGGACGAGATGGAGCAGTCGTTCCTCGTCTACGCGCTCTCGGTCATCACCTCACGGGCCCTGCCCGACGTGCGCGACGGGCTCAAGCCCGTGCACCGCCGGATCATGTGGGACATGTTCCAGCAGGGCTTCCGCCCCGACCGTCCCCAGGTGAAGTGCGCCCGCGTCACCGGCAGCGTGATGGCCCGGTACCACCCCCACGGCAACCAGGCCATCTACGACGCCCTCGTGCGCATGGCCCAGCCGTTCAGCCTCCGCCATCCTCTGATCGACTTCCACGGCAACTACGGCTCACCCGACTTCGAACCAGCCGCCGAGCGTTACTGCGTCACAGGAGACACGCGGGTCCGCACGCTCGCCGGGACCGTGCCGATCTCCGAGATGGCCGGCCGGGTGCTTTCGTCCGACTCCGAGGCTGACATCGCGATCAAGGTCCTCGACAAGTGCGGGAACCCCGTGGTGGCGACCAAGTTGTTCCACAGCGGGCCTCAGCCGACACTGCGGGTGCGCACCGTTGACGGGTTCCAGCTCACTGGTACCCCCAACCACCCGGTGCTTTGCCTCGTCTGCATCGTCGGCGTACCGCTGCTGTTGTGGAAGCGCCTCGACGAGCTCGCGCCCGATGATGTGGTCGTCATGGCGCGGCGACCGCAGGACGACGCCGTTCTAGCGCAGGCGACCGATGACGAGTGGTCCCTCGGTCTCCTCGCCGGCGCTTTCGTGTCCGAGGGTTTCGTGAGCGATCGACGGGCGGGGTTCAACAACACGGACGAAGACTTCTTCGACCGCGTG
>JBOGIC010000758.1:0-2028 GCA_050744985.1 Acidimicrobiales bacterium | reverse complement strand
GGCCTGGGCGATGCCCTCGCCGGTGAGCGGATCGGTGGCGCAGGCGGCGTCGCCGGTGAACAGCACCCGGCCGCCGCCGGCGGTCAACGGCACGTCACGGACCCGGGCGGGGATGGGCCAGGCCTTGTGCGGCGCCTCGGCCCGCGCCGACTCGCCCAGCACGGCCCGTACGTGCGGCCGCTCGAGCAGCTCGGGCCACAGCTCGCCCATGCGGTGGGCGTCGAAGTCCTCGTTGCGCTCGAGGCCGAAGCCGACGTTGGCCCGCCCACCGGGTAGTGGGAACGACCACATGTACCCGGGCAGCAGGTCGGGGTCGAACCACACCCACATGTCCCGGGCCGCCGGCGCGCAGTCGCCGAAGTACTGCCGGAACGCGTGCCAGTCGCCGAGGTAGCCGGCCTGGTGGGCGCCCATGGCCTTGCGCAGCGGGGACCAGGCGCCGTCGGCCCCGATGGCGTACGGGGCGTGCACCTCGCCGAGCCCGGCGACCTCCAGGCGCACGCCGTCGGCGTCGGCGGCCGCCCCGGTGAGCGCGTGCCCGTCGAGCACCTTCGCCCCGGCGACCCGGGCCAGCTCGAGCACGGCCGCATCGAGGCTCGCCCGCGGGGCCACGACCGCGTACAGGCCGTCGCGCGGCAGCGGCAGGTGCACCTGCCGGCCCGACGGCGAGCGCAGGTGCACGTCGGTCACCACCTGCCAACCCGGCACCGCATCCCGCCGCAGGCCCAGGGCTTCGAGCTCGCGGAGCGCCGCGGCCGTGAGACCGTCCCCGCAGCACTTGTCGCGGGGGAAGCGAGCCTTGTCGACCAGCACGACGTCCTGCCCGGCCCGGGCCAGCGTGGTGGCGGCGGCGGCGCCCGCCGGCCCGCCACCCACGACGGCGACATCGGCGACGATGTCGGCGGACAGCACGCGACGAGATTAGGTGACGGGCTCCAGCTCGGGTGCGCCCGGCTCGTCGGACTCGGACTCGGGCTCCGACGCCGACGCCGCCTCGAGCTGGCTGATCAACCGGCGGGCGTAGACGACACCGCCGGCGGCGGCGAAGACCGAGCCGACCGCGGCCACCCGCGGCAGGTGCTTGGCGGCCACGAGGGTCGCGGCCATGTCGCCGGCGTCGGCCACCATGCCGGCCTCGAGCCAGCCCCGCACCGGCGACCCGTGGCTCAGGGCGAACAGCGTGCCCAGCCCCAGCGCCACATCCCGGCCGCCCACGAAGCGGGTGAGCGCCCGCGACACGGGCGAATCGGCGCCCTTGCCGAACCAGCGCTTGAGCATCTGGCCCGGCGCGATTATCGCGGCGGCGCCGAGCCCGACCCGCCCGATGGCGAACGCGCGGATTTGCTGCTCGAGGTCGGCTTCCATCAGCTCACCTTCCGTTGGGACAGGACCAGCCCTCGGCCGGCGCGTACAGGGCTCCGAAGCGGTCCACCACGCTACGGCCGTCGAGGTACACGCGCGTGCGCTCGGTGGTGACCGTCACGCAGGGCCCCGGCTTGGGCGCGTCCTCGGGGGTGTTCGGCGGCGGCTTGGCCTCCTTCTCGTCCTTGGTCTGGCCCGTCTGCTCGACGCTGGCGAAGTACTTCGTGGAGTACAGGCTGACCGTGATCGACGACGACGTGTACGTCGGCCAGATCAGCACCCCGTACGGGGTGGAGTTGCGCACCTTCAGGTCGGGGCCCGGGTAGGACAGCGTGGCCTCCCGCCCGTAGGGATAGCGCGAGATGTACAGGCCGTGCATGAAGTACTCGGGGATTTCGAGACCGGCGTAGAAGGCGGCGTTGAACATCGTCGTGGCGAACTGCGAGACGCCACCGCCCACGTCCGTCTCGAACTTGTACTCGTTGCTGATGATGGGCGCCTCGACGTACCCCTTCGCCTTGGTCCGCTGGCCCACGGTGCCGTTGATCGAGAACGTGCCGCCGGGCGGGATGATCGTGCCCCGGATCGTGTCGGCCATCAGGTGGATGTTGGTCACGCGGGGCTCACCGGCGTTGTGGGGCGTCGTGAAGGTCGCGACCCGCTCGG
>JBOGIC010000757.1:0-3041 GCA_050744985.1 Acidimicrobiales bacterium | reverse complement strand
ACCGGGCGCATGGCGCAGGGGGACCTGGCGGCGCGGATCGCGTTGCCCGCGGGTGCCGACTCAGAAGTCGTGTCGTTGGCGTCGTCGATCAATTTGCTCGCCGCCAGCCTCGAGCGCAGCCGGGCGGCTGAGCGCGACTTCCTCCTCTCGGTCTCGCACGACCTGCGCACGCCGCTCACGTCCATCCGCGGCTACGCCGAGGCGCTGGCGGACGGGCAGGCGCCCGACCCGACCCAGGCGGCGAGCGTCATCCTGAGCGAAGCCCGGCGCCTCGAGCGTCTCGTGCAGGACCTGCTCGAGCTGGCTCGCCTGGGCGCCCGTCACTTCTCGCTGAACGTCCGTCCCATCGACGCCGCCGAGGTCGTGGGGCGCGCCGCCGACGGCTTCCGGCCCGCGGCGGAGCGGGCCGGCGTCACCCTGACCGTGCACACCGACGGGCCGGCGACGGTCGACGCCGACGGCGACCGGCTGGGCCAGATCGTCGCCAACCTCGTGGAGAACGCCCTCAAGTACGCGGCCACGCGCATCGACATCCGGGTGCGCCCGGGAGTGGAGATCGTGATCGAGGACGACGGTCCGGGCATCGCACCCGACGACGCCGCCCACGTGTTCGAGCCGTTCTTCCGGTCGACCCGCGCCCCCACGCGTGAGGTGGGGACCGGCCTCGGCCTGGCCATCGTGCGGGAGCTGGTCGAGGCCATGGGCGGGACGGTGCGCGCCGACGGCACGCGGATGGCGGTGGCTATCCCGGGCAGACGGGCAGGTCGAGGGGCAGCTTGAACGTCGAGAAGGCGACGTCGCCGCCCGGAGGCCCGGGCCGGGTGCAGCGCGCCCGGAACGTGACGTTCCCCGCCGAGTCGGTCGTCGCCTTGTCGCCGCCGACGACCGCGAACCCCGGCCCCGGGATGATCTGCATGGCGACGTTGGCCCGCGGGACGGCCTGGAGCTCGCCCGCCCCGCCCACCGACCCGGCGTAGAGGAAGATCCGGATCGAGAACGTCTCGTCGGACGGCAGCCGGGCCGGCTCGGTGGTGGTGTTCAGAGCCACCTCGGATGTCCTCACGAGCTTCAGGTCGATGACCTTGCTCTCGTCGGCGGCGAGAAAGAACGCATCGGGCGTCACCTGCAGGAGGTCGGGCTGCTTCCACGCCCGCAGCCGGTAGCGGCCGCCGCGGATGTCGCCCAGGTTGAACGTCCCGCCCGGCCCGGCGCTCAGGTCGGTGGCGGAGGTCTGGGTGCCCACGATGCGCTCGATCCGCACGGTTGCGCCCTCCACCGGCCCCTGCGGCCCCTGCACCATTCCCTGGATCCGGGCCTTACCGCCGGCGATGTCGACCGGGACGGTCGTCGTCTCGCGGGGCCGCCCCAAGGCCGTCGTCGGCGGCAGCGTCGTCGGCGGCACGGTGCTCGGCGCTTCGCTCACCTCCCCGGTGGGTGCCGGCGCGTCGCGGCACCCGACCGTCAGCAGGGCGAGCACCAGCAGGACCAGCCCCGCTCGGGTGCGCCCGCGGCTACGAGACAAGCGGCAGCGGCTCCACCCGGGCGGGGGCGGTGCCGCCGTCCCAGGCGAGCGTCACGTCGGCGGGCGGCGTCACGGCCCGGCCGACGTAGGCGAGCGCGACGTGGCGTTCAGGTGTCTGCCCGACGCTGGTGACCCGCCCTACGTCCTTCTCCTCGAAGCGAACCGTCGACCCGAGCGGGGGCCGCACGTCGCTGCCGATCACCAGCCCGCGCAGCCTCTTCGGGACGTTCCCGCCGCGCGAGTCGATGCGGGCGACGAGCTCCTGGCCCGTGTAGCAGCCCTTGTCGAAGTCGACCGTCATGTCGACGACGCCCGTCTCGGCGGGGATGGTGTTCTCGTCGATCTCGCGGCCCATCATGGGGATCCCGGCCTCGATGCGCACCGCTTCGTAGGCCTCGAGGGAGCACAGCCGCGCACCGTCGGGCACCTCGGGAGACTCGCCCACGAGGTCGCACCCCGGCAGGCCGGGCCAATCCGCGACAAGTCCGCGGGGGACCACGTCGTGGGATCGGGGCCCGCGCACCGCGAGGCACTTCCACTCGAGTGGCTCGATCTCGGCCTTCACCCGGAGCTTGAACTTGATGAGCCGGTCGGCGACAACCGGGCCGAATCCCTCGTCGGTGTCGAGCACGAACCGGTCCTCTGCCTCGCGCAGCACGCGGAGCAACGCCACCATCTTCCCCTGCGGCTGCAGCAGCAACGCCCACGTCGACTCGCCGGCAGGCATGTCGATCTGCTGGGACAGCTGCCCCTGCATGAACGCCAACGCGTCCGGCCCGGTGACCGACACGAAGTCGCGGGGCAGCCAGACGGCACCGGCATCGTGGCGGAGGGCGGCGTAGTCGTCAGACATGGGCCCGCATCCGCCGCGCCGCCGGCACCGCGGCAAGCAGCGCCGCCGCCTTGTTGCGCGATTCCTGTTCCTCGCTCTCGGGCACGCTCTCGGCCACCACTCCTCCACCGGCCTGCACCGACGCTCGTCCATCAGCGGTGACGGTCATGGTGCGGATGGCGATCGCCGTGTCGAGATTTCCGGAGAAGTCAAAGTACCCGACGACTCCGGCGTAGGGGCCGCGCTTGGTGGGTTCGAGGTCGTCGATGATCTCCATGGCCCGCACCTTGGGGGCGCCCGACACGGTGCCGGCCGGGAGCGTGGCCCGGAGCACGTCGATCGGGCCGAGCCCGTCGACCAGTTCACCCGACACCTGTGACGTCAGGTGCATCACGTGGCTGTAGCGCTCGAGCGTCATCAGCTCATCCACATGCATGCTCCCGAACTGCGCGACCCGCCCGACATCGTTACGGGCGAGGTCGACCAGCATCACGTGCTCGGCGCGCTCCTTCTCGTCCGCCAGCAGCTCCTCGGCGCGCCGGAGGTCCCCCTCGGCCGTGTCGGCTCGCGGGCGGGTGCCGGCGATCGGGCGCTGCTCGACGTGACGTCCGCTCACCTTGATCAGGGCCTCCGGCGAGGCGCCGGCGATCTCGAAGTCCTCGAAGTCGAGGAAGTACATGTACGGGC
>JBOGIC010000756.1:0-5759 GCA_050744985.1 Acidimicrobiales bacterium | reverse complement strand
GCGCTGCTCGAGCCGTCGGCGGCGACCGACGACCCCGCGGCGGACGCCGAGCCCGACGACGCGCGCCGGTGCGGGTCACTCATCGTGCGCCTCGACGGGACGGCGACGGCCACGGTCATCGCCGACTGGATGGGCTGGACGATGGAGCGTGCGCACGCCGCCCTGGCCCAGCTCGATCGTCGTCTCGACCGCTGCGGGCTGAGAATCAGCGCCGACGCTGACGGACACTTGGTCGTGCGTGAGCGGGCGCGGCTGAGGACCCGCCCACGCCGCCTCCCGTTCGAGCTGGTTGTCCAGGTCGACAGCGACGAGCACCGGCACGCCCTCGCCCACCTCGTGCGCGGGGATTACTGCGCCCGGGGCGAGCACCGGCAACAGCGCCTCCTCGACCTCGGCCTCGCCGTACCCGGCCCGTACCCAGGCATACACCCATGCGAGGAGGTCGCCGCCGCCTTCGCCGCGCCACGCCGCCGAGGCCCACTTCGACCGCCCTACATCGAGATCCGGGAGAACGGCGAACGGTGGCCGCCGGTGAGTTGACTCGAGCACTCCCCGCATCCGCCATCCGCTCGAGTGCGTGCACTGGCCTCGGACAGCCCGACCTTCGCGCCAACGGCACGGGGTGTCGTTCTGCGCGGCTGGCGTGGCGAGAACGAGCGGGCATTCGGGGGCGACAAGCACTGCTGGCCCCGGAACCTCTGTCTGCCCTGCCGTCCCTACCTGTCCTACGGAATACACAACGCCGATTGTTCCGAGGTGGTGATTGTTCCGACTTGGCCGTCGATACGCCTGGTCAGTAAGGGGAGCTTGCCGCTGAGGTCGGAACAATCCGAGTCGGCCGGTGCGGGCCGCGATCGGCGCGAGGCGAGATCGGCCGGCCGTGATCGGCGAGGCGCGTTGGTGGGCCTCCAAGTGCTCAATCACGAGGATGTCCTCGTGTCTATGCCTCTCGTGCGGTTCGCCTTGTCGACACGGCCCGTCGCGCCAGGGCTCAACCCGGTCGATACCGTCAGCTCGCCCACTGGCCAGCGCACGAGCCCGACGCTGGATTGTTCCGACCTCACCAGCCGGAAACTCCTACTCTGCAGGAAGACCCGCGACGACATCGGAACAATCACGAGATCGGAACAATCGGCGTTGCTCCGACGTCGGGACAACGCCGATTATGGACGTGCCCGGACCCGCTGTGGGGCGGCCCAGCGCTGGCTGGAGTTGGTGGATGCTGCGACCGGACCGGCACCCGAGGGGGTGCGCCCGCGATTCGGACCTGGGACGCGTCCCTCACGGCTGTGCTCCGCGTGGTTCGGGGGGTGAATGCCTCATGTGGTGATTGGTGGGCGGGCGCATCGTTGCCCGCATGGAGTACACCTTGCGTGCATCCGCCGAGCTTCCAGCACCGGCGGGCGACGTGTTCGACGTCATCACCGACATCGACCATCTGCCTGACTGGAACCTGGAGATCCCCCGGGTTGTCGAGTCACCCGGAATTCTGGAGGTCGGCTCGGAGTGGGTGGTTGAGATCCACGCGCTGAAGTCGCGGTGGAACAGCCGGGCCAGGGTCCTGGATCTCGACCGGGCGGCGGGCCGATTCGGGTACCGGTCCCAGAGCGACGACGGCAACGCTTCCTATGCCGAGTGGCGCTGGCAGCTCACCCCCGCCGGATCCGGCGGGGACACGTCGGTCTCTGTCGAAGTCGACGTCCGCCCGCGTACGTTCTGGCGCAAGTGGCTGCTGTCGCGGCTGCGCAGGACCAGCCTCCGCAAGGCGATGCACGAGTCGCTGGCCTCCCTGAGGCAGCGGGTCTCGGTGTCCTGAACTCAGTCCCACAGCGAACCGCACACCTGAAACGAACCCAGGAGGAACAGCCATGGCCGATAGCGCTGTCACTGCGAAGAAGTCCTTTGATGAGCCCGACGAGGTCCTCGACCTCGCCAAGGGCCGAGTGCAGATGGTGACGATCGGTGGTGTCACCTTCGACCGCTCGGTGTTCGAGCCCGGCTGGAGGTGGTCCGAACACGTCAAGCCGACCGTCAAGACCGACAGCTGTGAGTTCCCGCACCAGATCATCGTCACCGAAGGCACGCTGCACGTGCACATGGACGATGGGATCGAGTTTGACGTCGGCCCGGGTGAGGCCGCGGTGATCGCTCCGGGCCACGACGCCTGGGTCACGAGCGAGATCCCGTGCGTCATGTGGGGCATCGACGGCGACGACCGGGACTGGGGCAAGCCGACAGCCTGATCGGCCGCGGGCATCGCGGCTCGGCTCAGTCGATGAGGCCGTGCTGGGCAGCGAACAGGCTTGCCATGGCCCGATTCGTGACGTCGAGCTTGGCGTAGATGTGCTCGACGTGGTTGCCGACGGTCTTGCGGGTGATCTCCAGCTCGTGGGCGATCTGCTTGTTCGAGTGGCCCCGCGCCAGCAGCCGCAGCACCTCGAGCTCTCTCGGTGTCAAACCGCCGACGGCGTCGCGCCGACGCCGAGGGCGATGGCCCGCGGCGCGCAGCACCGCCTCCACGGCGTCGCCGTCGAGACGACCGGCCCGCACGTCGGAGCGCAGGACCTCGGCGGCTTGCGCCGAGTCCGCCGTCGCTCGATGCGGCCGGGGCTCGACCTTTGTCCGGTACATGTCGGCGGCACCAAGAACGCGGCCGGACGGGCTGATGGCATCACCCCGCAGCCCGCGCGGGTAGCCGGAGCCGTCGAGTCGCTCGTGGTGCTGAACCGCGACGGCCCCGAACGCCGCCAAACCCGGCGACGAGGCAAGTGTCCGCTCGGTGAGGTAGGGGTGCACGCGGACCCGTTCCATCTCTGACACCGTCAGGTCGCCGACCTTGTCCCACACGTTGTTGGGCACACCGAGCCGGCCGAGGTCGTGCAGCAACCCGGCGCGGCGAACAGCGGTCACGTCAGGAGGCGGCAGACCGAGGATCCCGGCCGCGTCACCGGCGAGGTCAGCCACCCCGCGGGAGTGCCCGATCGTGTACGGCGACTTCACATCCGCGAAGTCGGCGATCGCCTCCAGCGCCCCATCCAGCGCCGCGTCCGTGAGCGGCTCGGCGAGGGCTGGCTCGGACCCCATCACCGCGTCCCAGCTCGTCGTGTCGTCGATCTCGGTGAACAACGCCTCGGCGTGATCGCAGAACAGATCGACGACCGCCGGATCGAACTGCGTTCCGCTCCGCTCGTGCGCGACCGCGACGGCGGCCTCGACGCCCCCGACCCGATAGAACACCTCGGCGACATCGGCGAGGTTCACCAGCCGCGAGCTCATCAGGATCTCGTCGCCGCAGGCCCCGTCCGGGACACCCTTGCCGTCCCACCGCTCGAAGGTCTGCTTGATGCTCGTCCGGACGTGATCCCCGAGCCCGAGCCTCTCGGCGAGACTGTCGACCGCTCGCCAGTGATTGTCCAGCATCGCCTCGGCGTGCGCCATGCCGCCACCGATGAACCCGATTCCCGTCCGCGCTCGATGGAGCAGGGTCTGACCTCGAGCCACGTGCGAGAGGGTGAATGTCATCCCCGCCCGCGCCGACGTGAAGTCGGTCTTGCGGAAGTCACCTTTGAGCGCCATCTCGTCGCCGAACCACCTCGCCTGCTCGTACGCATCGACGTGGCACCCCACCCAGGCCATGACCCCGGAGTAGAAGACGCCCCGCCGCTCGGCGTCGTCGAGACCGAGGCGGTCGCCGAGCCGCGACGCGAGCAGGCACTGCCGAAGGTTGTGCTCCATCGGCTGACCCATGCCAAGGTCACTCACCAGCGACAGCGCCGCCATCAACTCGATCAGCCGCACCCCGGGATCGCCTTGCACGACGGGATCGTAATCGTCCTCGTCATTCCGGCAGCGCTCCCGACCCCGGCCTCACGGTGCGCCGATACGACTCCGCGCTCGCTCTCGCAAGCGCCAAAGGAGCGACCCGATCGACGGTTCGCGCGCGCCGGGTGTCGCGCCCGATTGTGCGCCTGGGGAGGCCGAGGCGGCGTCAACGCAGGGACACCCTCGGGGCCCACTGGGCCAGCGACGCCGGGCGCTCCCAGGTTCGGTCGTCGCAGCTCTTGGCGCAGACGCGCCTCTGGCGAGAGCGTACGCATGCCGACGGCCCCCGGCACGCGCATAACGATGACTCGGCGTCCGTCGCCGTTGTAACCTAACGACGCGGGCGGCCTCCTCAAACAGCGGGACCGTCAGCGGCGTTGAAGACTCCAGATCGCCGCCCGCTGTCCGAGCACGGTGAGGTCGTGACGCTCGCGTAGCTCGGCCTTCGTGCGCCCGAGAGCCTGGCGAAACGGTGCTGAAGGCGGGGCGAGGACGACGACGATGCCGGCGACACGGAGCGATTCGGCAAGCGTGCGCCGGTACCAGGCGACCGGCGTGCCTTGAAGGTCGTACCGGTGCCCGAATGGCAGGTTGGTAATGACAGCTTCGAAAGAATCGCTTGCGAAAGGGAGCCGCCGGGAGTCGAGCTGCAGGAGCACGGCAGCACTGTAGGCGGAGGCTGCGCGGATGGCGGATGCGTCGAGGTCACCGCCGACGGCAGCACCGCCCGCGCCGGCTACCTCGTCGAGCAGGGTGCCGGCGCCGCAGCAGGGATCCAACGCCAAGCGCGGGCGATCCGCGCACAGGACCATCGCCGCTGCGATCGCCGGGCGCAGCGCTCCGACGCGCTCGGCGGGGCGAGCCCCACGGCGAGTTCGGGAGCGCAGCCGGACGCCGACATACAGCGTTCGGGGGTCGGTCTGGATGACCCACAACTGATCGGCTGCCTCCTCGGGGCCGTGCAGGTGTCCGAGCTTGCGCTCGAGCGCCGCACGGAGGTCGGTGCGTAGGAAGTGGCGCTCGTCGCTCAACCGCACAACGACTCGGAGTCGCCGTCGTCTGGCTCTCTCTGCCCGGCGGACGACGGCGAGAGCGTCCACGAGCGCGACGTTGTCGAGCGCAGCCGCGGTCGCGGCAGCGGTTCGACGGACAGGCAGAGTGCCCGCGACTGCAAGCACGTCCTCGGCAGTCCTGAGCGAGAAGATGTCTGGGGGTCGTCTGATCCCGACGACGTCCGCCCGTCGGTCCTTCGAGATTGCTGCCGCATCCAGGTTGAGCTGGCGTGCCTCGCGGACAGTCAGTGGGCCGAGACCAGGTGGCGACAACACCAGCGCGTCGCCAAGCGCGAACCAGGGCATGAAGTCCTCCTGCAACGAGGCAGGCGGACGCGAGAAGCCCAACGGCCCGGTGGCGGCGAGTCGCTACATGCCCAGTCCTGCCGCTTCCTTCGGGGCTAGGTGAAGGAAGCGGCGACTACCCGACCTTGCTCACGCCTCCGGCAAGCCAGGCGATCCAGGTGCGGGTGATCTGATTCATGGCCGAAAGCGTAGAAGCGTCGAAGCCGACGTGTGACCGCTCTCTCAGATCCGCTCGCACGTACAGATCGACGTTCCTGAAGAAGCGCTCAATGTCAACAGCCTTCGACGAAGTCGAAGTCCTTCTTTGGCTTCGCTGAGGGCGCGCCGGTCCTGTGTGGGGGCGCGCCGGCACAGCGCCTCGGCCACGAGCGGCCGGGTGCGCGAGGAGGGGCTGTCAAGGCCGGGCCGTCAGGCCCGCCCGAAGGGGAAGCCTTGACGGCTCCGGTGGTTCAGTTGCCGCCAGCCACAATGGAAGAGGAACCCCGCCAGGGGTTCCTGGTTGCCCCGGGGTTGGCGGACAAAGCGGTGACCTCACCAGTTGGTGCCCAGAACTGGGCGGGGCAGGCCGTGGGGTTCGGC
>JBOGIC010000755.1:0-3347 GCA_050744985.1 Acidimicrobiales bacterium | reverse complement strand
CACAACCGGAGGGCGAGGTAGACCGTCCAGTCGGTGGGCACCCGGTAGCCGCCGCACGTGAACTCGCGCCTGGCCCGGCCGAAGGCGAGCGGCACGAGGGGCACCAGCCGCTTGGCCTCCATGACGGTCTGCAGGGCGGTGTGGAGGCGAGCGAGGGCCGCGCCGCTGTCGACCTCGGCGGCGCAGCGGGCGAGCAGGATGGGGCTTTCGCGGAGCCGCCACAAGATCTCGGCCATGAGGGCGTAGACGATGAATCCGGCGATGACGACGTGGTGCACCTCGAGCACCGCCTCGTCGTCGGTGATGGTGCGGCCGCCGGGGGCGTGGGCGAGCAGCATCCGTGAGAGGCCGTCGCCGGTCGGGTTGCATCGGCGTTCGGCGACCAGGCCGGCGATGGTGGCGAGGAGGCGATCGCGGGCCTGGCGGGCGTGGCGGTACGGCGTCGCGGGGATGGGCACCGGCACCGAGACGATCCCCTTCAACACGGCCGCGTAGTCGCGGGCGATGGCGTCGGTCTGCGGGCCGGGCTCGAGGCCCAGCAGGTTCAGGCAGATCACTTCGATGGCGAGCTTGCGCAGCTCGGCGGTGGCCGAGAACTCGTCCTGCTGCGCCCATCCGTCCAGTCGCGACTCGATGAGGCGCTGCATGTCGGGGAGGTAGGCGGCGATGGCGGCGTCGTCGAACGCGGTGGTCGTGATCGCCTTCAGCGCCGTGTGGCGGGGGCCGTCGTACATCTCCATGTTGACGCCGCCGAACAGGTCGAGGATCGGGTACGGGTGGGCGTGCTCCCGGCTGATGTTGTCCTCGTCGTAGAAGGCCTCGGCCCCCTCGACGCCCGACAGGAACACGACGTTGCGGCCCAGCACCCGCGACTTGAACACATCCCCGTGCTTCTTCCGCCGGGTCTCGAGAAAGGCGAACGGGTTGCGCAGCAGGGCCAGCGTCTCTCCCGCGAACGGCAGGCCGAGCCGGCCCGGCGGGAGCTGGTCGGTGGGCATCAGCCGTAGGCTACGGTCCGCCTCGGTGGGCGACCCCCGTGTCTCCAAAGTCCTCGAACACATGCGGCTCGAGAACGAGCACGACTTCCCCGGTTGCATCGCCGAGTTCGCCCATCCCCGCTACGAGATCGTCGCCACCGGCGAGACCCACGACGGTCCGGCCGGTGTCGAGGCGTTCCTCCTCGAAAACCGCGGCGCCTTCCCGGACTTCCACTTCGCCCACCACCGGATCGTCCCGGCCGGAGACGTGGTGCTGGTCGAAGGCGTGTTCCGGGGCACCCACGAAGGGGCGTGGCGCGGCCTCCCGGCCACCGGGCGCACGGTCGAGTTCGCCATGGCCGTGATCTTCGAGTTCGACGGCGACGCCCTCGTCTGCGAGCGCGTCTACTTCGACCTCGGCACGCCCCTGCGCCAGCTCGGCGTCGCCCGCGACCCGACCAGCCTCGGCGGCCGCGTGACGACCGTGGCCACCCACCCCATCACGATCGTCAAGGCCCTCGCCCACTCGCTCGCCTCGCGCCGCCGCCGGCGATAACTGCGTTGGGGCGGGGGCCGCAGATGTGACAGTCTGGTGGGCCACACCGTGGTCCTGTGGTGCAGCTTGGAGTGCACGCCGCCCTGTCAAGGCGGAGGTCGCGAGTTCAAATCTCGTCAGGACCGCCACCCGGTCGGGTAGCTCAGTTGGCAGAGCGCGCGCCTGAAAAGCGCGAGGTCACCGGATCGACGCCGGTCCCGACCACTGCAAGAGTGCAGGTCAGTCATGCGCATCGGCTCATCGAGGCGGTCCGCGACGGTCTCCGCTCGCCCGGGCAGACCGATCCTTTCCGTCGGTCCCCGCAGCCGGACCTCGTAAACGCGCTTCCCCGTTCCTCACGGTCCGCTTCTCGAGCATGGGCCCGATCCTTCCTATACGCGATCGTTTATACAAGCGTCGTGACCGACGAGAAGACTTTGGTTGCCGACCTGCTCAGGCTCGCTCGTGTGAAGCAGGGTCTCACGCAAGCGGCCCTGGCCGAGAAGGCCGGCGTCGCGCAGACGTTGATCTCGGCATACGAGAACGTACGGCGCCAGCCCACCCTGCCGACCTTGGTGCGGCTGCTGAAGGCCGCGGGCCTCGAGCGTCTCGGCTTCGAGACCGCCATCGTCGAGCGCGCGTTCGACGGCAACTTCCACCCCGACGCGGCACGCGGCGAGCCCACCATCGCAGTGGCCGGATTCGACAAGCGCGATCCGCGGCTGCTGCTCGGTAATGACCGCTTCACCTGGGTTGTCGACGGCGGCCTCGGTGCCGGGCCCGTCGAATACCTCGACATCGTGGTCAACACCTTCCCTGCGCCCGAGGCTCCGGCGCTCGCCTTTCCCCAACCGCGGCCTCGTGCCGGCGCGCTCCCCGCTGCCTACGAGGCGGAGATCGCCCGGCTGGTTGGCGAGGGCGCCGAGGTCGACGCGGTCCGGTGCGGCATGCTCGACATCGCCGGGGTGAACATCGGCGCCGCCTTCGTCGGGGCCTTCGCGGGAACCCTTGTAATCGCCGACCTCCTTCGATTGCTGCACGGTGGGCCAAGCTTCTCCGTCGTCAGCGTTGACCTGCGCGACCCCGAACATCTGCGCGCTGTACCCAACCCGGCCCCCGGAGACCCCGCTCCGGCGTTCACCTTCGCCAGCGGGCGCTGACCCGGCTACGCCGGGCATCGGCTGAAGGACTGCTGGCAGCACCGTCGTAGAGGAGCTGGATGAGGACAATGTCCCAGCCCGTGAAGACAATGCCGCCCAGGATCAAGACTCGGGCTCCACGTCAGGGAAGGCTCACCCCAGGCGCCAGCTAGCCCGACAGCTAGCCCCATCGGAGCGCAGGTCCCTTCCGGACCGGGAACTCCGCAATCGACCAGCTACCAGCATCACCGGTCCTGATCCACGTACGTTGGCCGTTGGCCCGGAGGGAACTCCTCGTACCGGGGCGGCGGAGGCTGTCCGTCCTTCACGCACGTTCGCCCGGTGTCGGGAGCCTCAATCGCCCTAACTAACGGCGTGTTCGCCGGGCGAGCACATCCGCTCTCTAAACACGGAGGAACAGGCCCCGCCCAAGGAGATGAGTATTGCAACCAAGAGCGACTTGGCAAGTCGGTGCCGGAAGCCCATCAGATGGCGGCCGACGTTTCATCGGTGGAGCAGCGCGACACGTTCGGGCGTCGCCTCAGTCGCATCTGGGCTCGTCATGCATCGTCGAGGTTGCCCCGGTCGTCGTAGAACTTTGAGTGGCGGTCCTCCACCTCGGCCCTGCCATCAGGCAGGCTCGGGGTGTCAACCAACCGAGTTGAGAAGGAGGACCACCAACATGTCAGCGTGTCA
>JBOGIC010000754.1:0-4241 GCA_050744985.1 Acidimicrobiales bacterium | reverse complement strand
CTCAGCTCCCGGATCGGGCGGGCGATGCGTCGGTAGATGACGAGGGCCGCGGCCAGGAAGACCGCCAGGCCCAGCATCGTGATGCCGAGCTGCCGCGCGCTGAGCCGGTCGGCCGTGGCCAGCGCCTCGTCGCGGTCGGCGCCGGCGAAGACATTCCAGCCGATCCCTTCGACCGGGCTCTGCCCGTACAGCCTCGGTACACCGTCGAGGTCGTCCCGTTCGACGCGTGCGTCGGCGGTGTCGAACGGCGTGCCGGCGACGGGCCACCCGACCCAGCGCGACGGTTCGATGGAGCGGGAGACGATCACGGCCTGATCGGTCACAACGAACTCCAACTGGCGCGGCCCACCCAGCGTCGCCGCCACCGCCGGCGCCAACCGGTCGAGGTCGAGAAAGGCGACCAGCGAGGCCCGGCCGCCGGTCGGCGCGGCGACGACGACCACGGGCTTGCCCGTCCGCTCGTCGGCCACGGGCCCGACCAGCGTCGGCGCTGCCAAGGCGCCGGCCAGCCAGCCCGCGCCGGCATAGGCCGCGGCCGCCGGCGAATCCAGCGACGAGCACAGCACGGAGCCGTCACGGGCCACGATGTCGAGATGCCCGGTCACGAAGGAGCCAGCGGCCCCCTCGAAGGCGAGTTTGCACCCCGGCGGCGCGTCGATGGCCTGAGCCAGGGCGGGGTTCGCCGCCGTCGTCTGGACAGTCGTGTTCGCCATGGCGAGGTTCTGGGCGATGTCCCGCGCCGCGATGCCGGCTGCGAACCGCGCCTCGGCGATGGCGGTGTCCCGGGCGTCGGACCGGGCGGCATTGCGCTGGTACGCCACATTGATGCCGGCCGCCACGACGAAGACGACGACAAGGCCGAGCATGTACGCCTTGAGCGACCACCGTCGTCGCGGCGAGGGCGTGGGCCCGCCCTCGCTCGGTTGTGCAGTCACCGCCTGCTCCTGCATCGCACCCCAACTCTCATCTCAACCGGACGCCGGGATCGTGAGCCGGGCATCGCTGAGATGCTTGCGGACATCGGATGAAGCCGGTAGGGCCGAAGGTCCCGAAAGCAGCTTACGAGGAGGGGCGTGGTCATGGCCGAGACGGTATCGACCCCTCAGAGCTTCAGACGTGGACGAACACCGACCGGCCCTCGGCCACTTCGACGAGGATCTCCGAGAGCGGGCGCGGTTGCGCGCCGATGGCGGCGATCTGCTCCTCGCGGATGCCGCGGGCGCCCACCGACCGGGGGCACACCGACACGAGGACGCCGTCGCCAGGAGCCGCGTCGAGACGCTCACGGAGGGCCTCGCCGCCGTCGACCGTCGCCACGTATGTGGCATCCGCCACCAGCACGGCGTCGCCGGCGAGGCGTACCTCGGCCTCGAGGTCGGCGGCCGCCGCGGCATGGGCGAAGCGGTAGGCGGCAGCCACCGGCGACGCCTCGGTCGCGGGGTCGGCGGCGGTGAAGAAGATGAGTCGCTTGCGGTCCATCTCAGGCTCCTCTCGAAGGGGTCATGGGCGAGTTTGCGGCGGCGCGTTGCACCGGGCTTGCGTGAGACTGGCGCGCATGGCCGACTTCGGGCTCGACGAGCTGGCGAACGCCGGCCTGCGCGTCCATCTCATCGGGCCGTTCCAGATCTTCGCCGGAACCGGAACGAGCCCGTTGCGGCTCCCGGCCGGAAAGGCGACCACGGTGGCGGCCCTGCTCGCCGTACGACGCGGCTCGTTCATCACCGTCGACGCCATCGTGGAGGCGCTGTGGGGAGACAATCCCCCGCACGGGGCGGCGCAGAACATCGCGTCACTCGTGAGCCGGCTGCGCCGCGTCCTCGGGCCCCAGGCGATCTCCGGCGGCCGGGCCGGCTACCGGTTCGAGACGGCGGCGACCGCCGTCGACATCGACGAGGCGGAGCGCCTGATCGGTGAGGCCGACGCGCAACTGCACACCCATCGTCCGGCCCTGGCGGCGTCCGCGGCGGCGCAAGCCCGCTCGCTGCTGGAGCGGGGCGGCTTCCTGGAGGACGAGCCGTTCGCCGAGTGGGCCGAACCGGGCCGGCGGGAGGCCGAGCGGCTGCTCCGCCAGGCGAGGCGACTGGCGTGGACTGCGGCCCTGGCCCTCCAGGACCACCGTGGCGCGATCGACGTTGCCACCCTCGCCGTCGAGTCCGATCCGCTGGACGAGGAGGCCCACCGGGCCCGGATGAGGTCGCTGTACCTCGCCGGGGACGCCGCCGCCGCGCTCGCCGCGTACGAGAGCATGCGGACGACGCTCGTCGACGAGCTCGGCGCCGACCCCAGCCCGCAGAGCGAGGAGCTCTACCTGGCCATCCTCCGGGCGGAGCCGCCTCCCTCGGAGGGCGGACCGCCGGCGATCGAGCCGCGCGCCCCGCTGATCGAACCGGCCGCCGACCTCGTCGGCCGCGAGGACGAGCTCGACCTCCTCGGCGAGCGCTGGGCCGCGGCGGTGGGCGGGAGGCCGGGCGTCGTGGTCGTCACCGGCGCCGTCGGCGCGGGCAAGACCCGCATCGCGGGCGAGCTCGCGCGCCGGGCGCGCGCCGTCGGCGCCGCGGTGCTGTGGTCGGCCTGCCACGAGGGCGAACGCTCGATCTTCCTGCAGCCGGTCCTCGAAGGACTGCATACCTACCTCGGCACGGTGCCCCAGGCGCGAGCCCGGACCGTCGCCGGCGAGTGGGCCGGCACGCTGGGCGAGCTGATGCCCGACCTCCGCACCCTGCTGGCCGTCGAGCACTACGAGCGGGCCACGCCGGAGATCGAGCACCGCCGCTCGCTCGAAGCCGTCGCGGGCACGATTCGCAACATGGCGCGCCACCAGCCGGTCCTGCTCGTACTCGACGACACCCACCACGCCGGCGAGTCGACCCTCGAGGGCATCCATTTCATCCTCGACCGGCTCGTCAACGAGCCCGTGCTTATCCTGGTCCCCGCCGCATCGGGCGCGGCCGACGAGGCCGTGTCACGGCTCGGACGCCAGGGCGACATCCTGTCCTTGGGCCCGCTGCCGCTGGCCGCCGTCGAGCGGCTGGCGCGCCGCCTGGGCGCGACCGAGGTGGATGCGATCGAGCTCCACGGCCGCACCGGCGGCAACGCGCAGTTCGTCGCCGAGGCCCTGCGGCTCGCGTCCGAAGGCGCCGGCGCGGCTCACGCGGAGTCGCTCCAGCACGCCGTGCTCGAGCGCGTGCGACGGGCGGGCCAGGACGTGGAGGATCTCTTGCGGGTGGGCGCCGTGCTGGGCACGACCTTCGACATCGACGCTGCAGCCGGGTTGGCCTCGATCACCGAGGAGGACGCCGCCGGGCGGGCCGAGCGGGCCCTGCGGGCCGGGCTGCTCACCACGGCCGGCACCCGGTTCGAGTTCGCGGGGAGCGTCATCCGCGAGGCGCTCTACGAGACGACTCCCGCTCCGATCCGCGCCAGCCGCCATCGCCGGGCCGCGTCGGGGCTCGCCGACCGGCCCGAGGCCGCCGCCGTGCATTTCGCCGCCGCCGACGACTGGGGCCGGGCCTATGACGCGTGGATGGCCGCCGGGGAGCAGGCCATCCGCGCCTTCGCCATCCGCGACGCAGAACGCGTGCTCGGCGAGGCCGTGCTCGCCGCCGAGCGGGCCGGCGATCGGCGGGCCCTGGCGCGGGCGCGGATCCGGCGCGGCCAGCTCAAGGAAGAGTTGGCCGACTACGACGGGGCCCAGGCCGACCACACGGCCGCGCTCGCCATCGCCCGTGCGCTGGCCGACGACGCGCTCGAGGCCCAGGCCCTGGAGCGCCTGGGGTGGACGGCGTACTACGGGCGGGACTCGGCGGCGGCAAGCGAGCTGGCCTCGCGGGCGACCGAGCTGGCCGAGTCGGCCGCCGCCGCGCCGGCCGCGTTACCCAGTGCTCTCGTGCTCGTGGGCCGGATCCGCCACTGGGCCGGTGACATCGACGGGGCCGCACGGGCGTACGAGGAAGCGCTCGCTCGGGAGCCCGACCCGGCCACGACGGCGTCGGCGCTCAGTTGCCTCGGCGCGTTGCTGGAGCACGGCGACCGCTTCACCGAAGCTCGACACACGCTCGACCAGGCCTCGGCGGAGGCAGCCCGCACCGGCGCGTTCCGGCCCCTGCTGCGGACGCTGTTCTTCGCCGGGCTGGCCCGCGGCAACCTCGGCGACTTCGGCGGGGCCCTGCGGGCCCTGGAGCGCAAGCGCCGGCTGCTCGAGGAGTACGAGGTGCGCTTCTACCGCGCCCGCACCGACACCC
>JBOGIC010000753.1:0-2855 GCA_050744985.1 Acidimicrobiales bacterium | reverse complement strand
GACACGGGACACCCTTCGCGGACGTGTGGCTGATGACCTGAAGGGGTGAGGCTGCCCGTCCGACTGGGGCCCGAGGGCTCGGCGAGCTTGCGGATGCCGCGCGCTGGTACGAGAACAGGCGAGCCGGCCTCGGCTCCATGTTCCTCGACGCCGTTGATGCGACAGTCGAGTCGTTTCTCGCGATGGCCGGAAGCCAGGGCCAAGGTGGAGGGGCTGCCAGAGGGTTTCGACGTCCGGCGGGCGCCGGCGGCTCCGTACCCCCTACCACGTTGCCTATCTCGTTGCCGATGACGTGATTCACGTCTTGGCTGTGGCGCACGATCGTCGGCGGCCGGCGTACTGGAGTGGCAGGGCATAACGGTCGACTCCGCCGCAGTGCCCGTTCTCGGGGGGCATCGTCACGTCGCGACCGACGCTCCCCGGAGGGCGGTCTGCACGAGCGATTTCTGACGCCGCGCCGCCGCCCAGCGCCGTCCGACCTGGGAGCTGCGCCTGCCGGCGTACCGAGTCGCGCTGAAGGGCCCGGTAGACCGTCGAGCGGGTGACGCCGAACAGATCTCCCACGCGTCAGAGGCTGGGCTGTGGCAAACCGCGCGGGTTACAGGAACTCGGACAGCTCGTTCATGAGCTGTCCCTTGCCCTTGGCGCCGATGAGGCGCTTCTTGAGCACACCGTCCTTGAAGATCAGCAGCGTGGGGATGCTCATGATCTCGTAGCGGCGGGCCACGTCGGGGGCGTCGTCGACGTTGAGCTTGTGGACGCGCAGCTTGCCCGCGTTCTCCCGGGCGATCTCCTCGAGGACCGGGGCCACCATCCGGCACGGGCCGCACCACTCCGCCCAGAAGTCGACGACCAGCGGCACCTCAGCGGCGCCGACCTCCTCGTCAAAGGTGACCTGGGTGAGGGCGGTGATCGTTCCCATGTGCTGCTTGCGCCTCCTCGGTACGGGCGACGGGCCCGTATGTCAACCTACTGAAACACCTATGACAGGGTCGTCATTCCTGGGCCTCGAGCCACCGCTCGGCGTCCATGGCGGCCATGCAGCCGCTGCCGGCGGCGGTGACGGCCTGGCGGTAGACGTGATCCTGCACGTCGCCACAGGCGAAGACGCCTTCCACGCTGGTGCGGCTGCCGTCGTAGGTGAGGATGTAACCGCTCTCGTCCATGTCCAGCTGGTCGGCGAAGACGCCGCTGTTGGGGATGTGTCCGATGGCGACGAACAGCCCGGTCACATCGAGCACCGTCTCCTCGTCGGTCTTGACATTGCGCACGCGGATGCCTTCGAGCGTGCTTTTGCCGAGGGCCTCGGTCACGACGGAGTCCCACAGGAACTCGATCTTGTCGTTCTTGAACGCCCGCTCCTGCATGATCTTCGAGGCGCGTAACTGGTCGCGGCGGTGGATGACCGTCACGCGGTCGGCGAACTTGGTGAGGAACAGCTCCTCCTCGAGGGCCGAGTCACCGCCGCCGACGACGGCGATCCACTGTTCCTGGAAGAAGAACCCGTCGCAGGTCGCGCACGTCGACACGCCCTTGCCGATCAGCTTCTCCTCGCCGACGTCGAGCATGCGGGACTGGGCGCCGGTCGCGACGATGACCGACCGGGCCTGGTACTCCTCACCCGCGGCCCGGATGCGGAACGGTCGCCGCGAGAGGTCGACCCGGTCGACCTTCTCGGTCACGATCTGGGCGCCGAAGCGGGCCGCCTGGGCCCGGAAGTTGGTCATGAGCTCGGGGCCCTGGATCCCCTGGATGAAGCCCGGGTAGTTCTCTACCTCGGTGGTCAGCATGAGCTGCCCGCCCGGCTGGTCGGATGTCGAGGACGGCTCGCCCTCGAGCATCAGCGGCCGCAGGTTGGCCCGGGCCGTGTAGATCGCCGCCGTCAGCCCGGCCGGGCCCGATCCGATGATCACCACCTCTTCGATGTCGTCCACCGTGGTTCCTTTCGGGTCGCGCCGTAATCAGGTGCTGGCCGGGCGGCGCTCCTTCTTCGACCACGCCAACAACCCGGCGGCGATCAATATTGCCCCAAGCACGAGGTAGGTCAGCCAGACCTCCTGGGGGATGAGCGTGTCGGCGACCCGCACGAGCGCGATGAGCGCCAGTACGGCGGCGGCAACCGCCAGGATGGCGCCCAGCAAACCGAACACGACGATCCGGGCGATCTTGATCAGGCGGTCGGTCGTCTGCGACCGGATGACGGCAATGAGCTGATCGAGCCGGTCGGCGGTCTCGCTCGCCCAGTCGTCGGTGTCGGCGGACGGCGTCGGCGACGGAGTGGCGGGAGTGGCGTTGTGGTCGGACCCCCGCTCGGCTGGCATGGCGGGAGCCTACCCTTGCTCGGTGGTGCGACCCACCCTCGCCGGCCTCGCCGCCGCCGCCGTCGGTGCCGCCGGCGCGCTGATCCTGGGCGAGTACGCCTTCGAGGGCCTGGTCGTGCTCTGCTCCGGGGCCGTGCTCGGCCTGTTCGTCGGCGAGGCGGCGATCGCCGTCGCGCGCCGGCGCGAGGTGCGGCTGGGGATCTTCGGCGCCGCCGTGTCGATCGCCGCCATGGTGTGGGCGGCATGGATCTCGACCGGGCACGACCTGTCCTACGTCGGGCCGGCGGGCTGGGCGTCGGTCGGCGTCGCGGCCGTCGCTGCGTACGTCAGGACAGGGGTGATTCGGCGAGGATCCGGCAGCCCTCCTGCGGCGCCAGCACCAGCAGCGTCGACGGAGGACCCGCCGCCGACGTGAACACCAGCGCCACGGCGGGCGTGCCCTGGAAGCGCAGGTTGGCGGCGTAGGCGACCGGACCGAGCTGCGGCCGGGCCGTGCGGGCCTCGACCTCGCAGACCCGGGTGCCGACCTGGCGG
>JBOGIC010000752.1:0-2291 GCA_050744985.1 Acidimicrobiales bacterium | reverse complement strand
GCGAGCGGTCCGTGACTACGTCGCCCTCGGCCAGCACCGTGACCGGGTGACGGCGGCGGCGGTGCGCGTCATGGAGGCGCACGCCGGCGCGCTCGACCGTCTAGGTCGGTGACGGGCGCATTCGAGTACCTGAGCACCGACGATCTCGTCCTGCTGGCGATGTTGTTGTTCGGCGATCCGCCCCCGATCCGCGACGCGGGACTATTGGGCTCCGCCGCAGCCCGTCCGCAGGCGACGGTCTTCGGTGAGGACGCGTATCCCGACGTATGGACGAAGGCCGCGGCGCTCCTACAGTCGATCGTGAAGAACCATCCGCTCGTCGACGGGAACAAGCGACTGGGCTAGTTGGCGACGGCGGCCGTCCTCGAGTTGAACGACTCCTCCGTCGTGACGGCCACCAACGACGCTGTCTACGGGCTGGTGATTGCAGTAGCGGCGGGCCGGCAGACGGTGGGGGAGATCGGCGCGGCACTGCGGGGATTGAGGCGGTCGCGACGGTCGAGAAGGTGAGTCAACACGGCGCCGAGAAGGTGCTGTCCGCTGTGTCTCACCGGTGATACGTTGTCGGGCGTGGGTGAGGCGTCGATCCGGGACCTCCGGAACCACGGGGCCGATGTGATCCGGAGGGCTCAGGCCGGGGAGCGGATCACGATCACGCGCGACGGGGAGCCGGTCGCGGAGTTGCGTCCGCTACCGAGGCGGCCGCTCGCGGCGACCACGCTGATCGAGCGGTTCCGGGCACTGCCGCCGATTGATGCCAGGCGCCTTCGGGCCGACATCGATGCGGTGGTCGACCAATCGCTGTGATCGCGGATCCGGTCGGCATCCTCGACACGAGCACGGTCGTCCTCCTCGGGCGGCTTGACCCCGAGGACTTGCCGCAGCAGCCGCTGATCACGGCGGTGACCCTCGCCGAGCTGTCAGTGGGTCCTCTGGTGGCCGACGCCGACGACGAGCGCCTCGCTCGCCAGCGCCGGCTGCAGGAGGTCGAGGCGTCGTTCGAGCCGCTGCCGTTCGATGCGCAGGCGGCGAGAGCCTTCGGCGGTGTTGCCGTGTCGTTGCGGCGAGCGGGTCGCAAGCCCGCGGCACGGGCCTTCGACGCGATGATCGCGGCGACGGCGATCGCCCACGGGCTCCCGGTCTACACCTGCAACCCGCGGGACTTCGAGGGCATCGACGGTTTGCGTCTCGAGGGCATTCCCCACCCCGACAAGACGCGACGAACCAGAGGGTGAGGCGGAGCCCGGTCACCCCTCCCGCCTGGGTGAAGGGCTGAAAACACCCAGGCCAGCTCCATGTTCGTCCGTGCGGCCGGGCTGGTCAACGTGGGCTTACACTTGGGAGCGAAGGGCTGGCTGAAACCCGAGAAAGAGGTTGTGATGCTGGCTCTTCCGCGTCAGGGACGCGCCTGATGGCCGCCACCGCCACGGTGACCGCGGCGACGGGTGCGCACGACGAATTCCTGCAGGAGTTGCTGGGCGCCATGCGGGACGCTCGAGCGGGCGATCACGTCCGGATGTCGACTCGTCGCAGCGGGCTCATGGGGGAGGTGGCGCGGGCGTTCAACGACCTCGCCGACACGCCGGCCCGGCTGAACAAGGAGCTGGGCCGCGTCGCCCGTGCGGTGGGCCGAGACGGGCGCATCGGCGAGCGGGTGCACATCGAGCAGATGGCGGGGCAGTGGGCGGACACCGGCGTCGCCGTCAACTCGCTGATCGACGACCTCGTGCGGCCGACCCAGGAGGTGGCCCGCGTCATCTCCGCCGTGGCCGACGGGGACCTGAGCCAGAAGATGGCCGTGAGCATCGAGGGCCGTCCCATGAAGGGCGAGTTCGAGCGCATGGGCCACGTGGTCAACAGCATGGTCGAGCAGCTCCGCTCGTTCGCCGACGAGGTCACCCGCGTCGCCCGCGAGGTGGGCACCGAAGGCCGCCTCGGTGGGCAGGCCCAGGTGAAGGGCGTCTCGGGCACGTGGAAGGACCTCACCGACTCGGTGAACTTCATGGCGTCCAACCTCACCGACCAGGTGCGCAACATCGCCCTCGTCACCACGGCCGTGGCCAGCGGTGACCTGAGCCAGAAGATCACCGTCGAGGCGAGGGGAGAGGTCGCCCGCCTCAAGGACACGGTCAACACGATGGTCGACCAGCTGAGCTCGTTCGCTGACGAGGTCACCCGCGTCGCCCGCGAGGTCGGCACGGACGGACGGCTCGGCGGTCAGGCCGTCGTGCCGGGCGTGTCGGGCACGTGGAAGGACCTCACCGACTCGGTGAACTTCATGGCGTCCAACC
>JBOGIC010000751.1:0-2166 GCA_050744985.1 Acidimicrobiales bacterium | reverse complement strand
CGCCGGGATCCTGCTGACGCTGTTCAGCGCGTTCTTCCTCCTGGTGTTCGTCTCGTGGCTGCACCGCTGGCTCCGCCAGGCCGAGGGCGAGGGCGGCTGGCTGGCCACGCTGGCCTTCGGCGGGGGCGTCCTGCTCGTCGGCTCACTCCTGGTCGTGCTGGTCCTCAGCCTCGCCTCGACGGTGATCGACGACTACGGCCCCGACCCTGTAATCGCCCGCACGCTGCTCACCGTCCGCCTGTGGGCGGTGGCGATCACGTTCGTCCCGGCTGCCAGCTTCGTCGGTGCTACAGGGGTCATCGGCTGGCGCAGCGGATGGCTGCCCCGATGGATGTCCTACGCCGGCATGGCCCTGGCCGCGGGCATGCTGATCCCGCCGCTCGCGTACTTCCCGTTCCTGCTGTCGACGATCTGGACGGGCATGCTCGGCGTCACCCTCATCCAGCAGGGACGGGCGCTGCGATAGAAGAGGCGCCAAGTAGGCTCCGAAGGAGGACCGTGCGCGTCGTACAAGCAACCGCAACCGCACCCGACAGCCTCGTGTGCATCGGCCGACGGGTGGACGAGCGCATCGGCCGGTTGCTCGACGCGGAAGTCGCCCGCTGGGCCCCCGTCGACGCCGAGCTGATCGTGCCGTTGGAGGCCCTGCGCGACCTCGTGGACGGCGGCGGCAAGCGGCTGCGGCCGGCGTTCTGTCACTGGGCCTTCGTAGGCGCCGGCGGTGACGGTGACAGCCCGCTGGTCGTCGACGCCGGAGCGGCCCTGGAACTGCTGCACTCGTTCGCGCTGATCCACGACGACATCATGGACGGGTCGTCGACGCGCCGGTCGATGGACACGATCCACGTCCGCTTCGAGGAGCTCCATGCCCTGGACGGGTGGCGCGGCGAGGGCCGCCGGTTCGGCGAGGGCGTGGCTCTGCTGGTGGGCGACCTCGCCTTCGTCTATGCCGACGCGCTGCTGGCGGCGGCGCCGCGTGAGGCGGTGGCCGTCTTCACCGAGCTGCGCGTCGAGGTCAACCTCGGCCAGTACCTCGACCTCGTCGGCACCGCTCGAGGCGACGAGGGCGAGACGACGGCCCGGCGCATCTCGCTGTTCAAGTCGGGCAAGTACACGGTGGAACGGCCCCTGCACCTGGGCGCCGCGCTGGCGGGCCGGCTCCACGACCTGGCCGGGCCCTTGTCGGGGTACGGCCTGCCGCTGGGCGAGGCCTTCCAGCTGCGCGACGACCTGCTGGGGGTGTTCGGGGACGAGTCCGTCACCGGCAAGCCGGTGGGGGAGGACCTGCGCGAGGGCAAGCCGACGGTGCTGTACGCCGCCGCCCGGGCCCGCGTGCGCGCCGGCGACCCCGGCGCCCGCAGCCTCGACCGGTACGGCGCCGCCGACCTCACCGACGACGAGGTGGTGTGCATCCAGGAGGTCCTGGTCGAGTCGGGCGCGGTCGACCACGTGGAGGCGACGATCGACGACCGCGTCGCCCAGGCCTCCGTCGCCGTCGACGCCGCCCCCCTCACGCCCGAGGCCCGCACCGCCCTCATCGAACTGGCCCAGTTCGTGGCCGGCCGCGACCGATGATCGTTTACTCCGCGCCATTGGGGCTGACAGACCCCTGTATCGCGGATCAATTGGAGGGGTAGGGGTCGTGCGCGTCGTCGTCGTCGGGGCCGGATTGGGAGGACTGTCGGCGGCGTGCCACCTGTCGGGGCGCGGCCATGAGGTGCTGGTGCTCGAGCGGGAGTCGGTGCCGGGGGGACGGGCGGGCCTGCTCGAGTCCGACGGGTTCCGCATCGACACCGGACCGAGCGTGTTGACGATGGTCGGCATCCTCGGGCAGACCTTCGCCGCCGCCGGGGCCGACATCGCCGACCACCTGCAACTGGCGCGGGTCGACCCGATCTACCGGGCCACGTTCAGCGACGGGAGCGAGATCCGGGTGCGCCACGGCCGGGAGGCGATGACCGAGGAGATCCGGTCGGTCTGCGGGCCCCAGGAGGCGGAGGCGTTCGGCCGGTTCTGCGAGTACCTCACCAACCTGTACCGCCTCGAGCTACCCAACTTCATCGACCGCAACTTCGACTCGGTCCTCGACCTGCTCAAGCCGCCGTGGCCGCTGATCCGGCTCCTTCGCCTCGGCGGGCTGCGCCGGCTGGCCAACGTCGTCGGCTC
>JBOGIC010000750.1:0-9806 GCA_050744985.1 Acidimicrobiales bacterium | reverse complement strand
CACGACCACCACTTCCCCGACGCCTGGGCCGCCGCCGCATGAGCTGAACAAGACCAGCGCGGCGTCAAGCTACGCCGCGCCCAAACAATCTCGCGGACCGCGCAAGTCCTCCGGCCCAATTGCATAGCCGAGGTCGGCGAGCGCCTCCTCGTCAGTCGGTCTCAGCACCGGTCCGACGAGCCGGGGTTGATCACCTTCGGAACGGTGAAGAACCTCATCTGGGGCCGCAACTCGACTACCTCGGTGTCTTCAACCAAGTCGTCAAGGTCACCCTCGACGTCGAGCCAGAGGTCGCGGTCGGCGCCGATAGGCGGGTTCGTAAGCGTGCGGAGCTCGGAGCCCGACAGGGAGCCGCGTGGAGCATGGATCTTCTGTCCATCGATGAGGATAGGTACCTTGCCGTGGCTCTTGTCGTCGGCCTTCGCGGGCTTGTAGGCCATAGGGTCTCCTTTCCCTTCTGCCATCGAGCATACACGAATACAGCAGTCTTGCAACCCTTATAGCAGGCGAGTACGGTTGGTGTAGTCGCCAGGAGGAGGAGCTGCCCATGATCGAAACGAAGGTCACGACGATCCGCCAGCCAGCCGAGCAGGCTGACGAGCTCGAGTTCATCGCGCGCGTCGATGGTGTGCCGGTGTCGGAGGCCATCCGCGATGCGATCGCGGAACACATCAAGGCCCGTCGTGCTGATCCCGCCTTCCAGAAGCGACTCCGCGAGCGGATGGAGGCTGACCGTCACATCCTGAAGCGGCTCGCGGAATAGCCACGAGATGGTCGAGTACCTCGGCTTGGCCGACTACCTGCTGATCGCCGAGGCGGTCCTCGACGTACCCGCCGAGGTGCTCGCCCTCTCGACGAGTCTCCATCTCGCAGATTCCGCCCTCAATGCTCCGGCTGCGTCGTTTGCTGGGACCGAGCTCTATACACCGTTCGCCCAGAAGGCCGCGGTGTTGTGCGCGCGGCTGTGCAACAACCACCCGTTGCTCGACGGCAACAAGCGCGTTGCGTACGAGTCTCTCCGAGAGTTCGTCGCAAGGAACGGCTACGGCTGGAGCGACCCTCCCGGTGACGACCCCGACGGCGACGAGACCGTCAAGGTGATGTGGGCAGCTCGCGGCCGGTCGGCTCTCCGAGGACGAGTTGGCCACCTGGATCGCGGAGCGATTGATATCGAGGGAACGATGAGCGCTGCACAGGTCTGGGCTGAGGCAGCCCGCGACGATCCGCGGATCTATGTCGCGTGTCCTCTCACATGCCTCGACGCCAAGAGCCAACGGCAGATCAAGTCGGACGTATTGGCGGTGAAGCGTGCGATCGAATCGGTGACTATCGGCGACCGTGTAGAGGCCGAGCGGTGGCTCGCCGTGGTCTATGCCCCGATCGACCACATGGCGCCCTGGAAGAGAGACGGTTTCTCGCCCGACGAGGTGTATTCGCGAAACCTGGCCGAGGTGCATGCCGCCGACGCACTCATTGTCATCGCTGAGAACGGCGGCAGCGCCGGCGTTGGCCAAGAGCTTGAGTGGGCTGTGCGGCTGGGCCTCCCGATCCTGTACCTCACGGCGGATCAGGCGATCAGCCGGCAGATTCTTGGCGCGCCGGGCTTCATCCAAGCCCAGGCCTACGGCAACGACGCGCAGACGCTCGAGAGCCACGTGAAGAACTTCCTCCGCCAGTGGAAGCCACTGATCCTCGATGGACCGCGGCGGAGACAGTCGCGGGCGCTCCGGTATCTCGCTATCGGTGAGAGGCTTCGAGCGGCGTGGGAAGGATGTTCGAACCGGACGCTCGTTGCCGCTCAGGTCCGAGTCGACGTTCGATACCTCGAGCTGTCCTTGTCCCATCCTTCCTTGCTGTCGGTGATGCCGATCGAAACCCTTGTCTCTCTGGCACACGAACTCGACGTCGACCTAGCGAACCAGGCACCGCGCCCGGTGATGTGCCTCCCAGTTCCGTTCCTACGTGCACTGCTTGCGGCGGCTGAGGCCGACGGCTGGAGCGACGGCGATGTCGAACGCCTCATCTTTCATGGCCGCGCGGTGATCGAGCGAGGTGAGGCGCTCGATCTCGCGACGCTCGCGGCGTGGCGGGACCTCTACGACCGCCTGTGAGCTCGACCCGTTCGGGTGCGTTCCGGTTGGTTACTGGCTGAGGAGATGAGCGCCCGTCGGCGTCGCGGTCAACAGCGACGCAGTCGTCGTATGCCCCGATATGAACCTATGACGGGAAGGCCCCACGGCCCGCCTTGCTGGGCAGGAGCAGCTTGCCCAGGACGACAACGGGTTGTCCGGTTGGAGCTAACGCGACCATCGGGCCCCCGCCACCAAACCGCAGAGCATGGAAGCGCAGGGTGAAGGGCCGATTCGAGAGGATCGGCCCTTCTGCTGAGCGGCAAGGCGTCACCGGGGACGTCTACCGGTCGTCGTCCTGCCCGCCCCTGACAAGGCATGTCGCGGTGGCGCGGCCGGTAGACGTCTGCCGACTGGACGCTCCGACCAGAGTCGCGACCTGCAACCTGCGCGGCGGCGCTATGCCTGGCAGGAGGTGCGGGTAGGTGTGCATCGTGAACGCCGGGTGGGCGTGTCCAAGTCGCTCGCTGACGACCTTGAGAGGAACGCCGGCGGCGACGAGTAGGGAGGCGTGCGTATGCCGGGCATCATGGAACCGGATGCGCGGCACGTCATTGCGCCGCACGATGCGATCGAAGAGCTGGCTCACTGACTCGGGGTTGAGGCAGCGGCCCGCACTGTTGCAGAACATCCAGTCGTGTGATCCGTCCGGCCGTTCGACGCCACTGGCCGAGCTCGCTGACTGTCCGCCCGTCGAAGTAGCTGGTGCGGGTCTTGACGCCGAACTCGACGGGTCGGGGGCGGACGTTCTGGAGCGTGCGGGAGATCGACAGCCGGGAGTGTGGGGCGGCAGGCATCCGCCCACGGAGGGAACGCCTCGACCGGGTGCGGTTGCCGTCGCGGGAGCCGCCCAGCCGAGCGACGAGCGCGACAGTCAGCTCTTCGACGACGTGTGGTGCCGGAGCTGGGTTCGGAGCCAGCGGACGTCGGCTTCGTCGCGGCGGCGCTGCATTTCCTCCCGGTCGAACAGGTCGCTGGTCTTGGTGAGCACCAGCGTGTACGGCCGTCCGGACCGGCGGGTTTGGTGCCGGACAGGGAGCTCGCTGGCGTCGATCCTGTCGTGCACGTGTCGCCGGCGGTCCTGGGCGAGTGGCCAGTCGCGGGTGCGCTGGGTCGGATCGGCGAGGAACGTGCGGAGGGTGCCGCACAGCTCGCAGCCGCAGCCGTCGGGCAGGAGGATCGACCAGTCGTCTGCTGCGCGGGGCGGCCGGGCGAGCCGGGCTTCGAGGAGGTGGAGGCAGTGTTCGGTGACGGCGTCGACACCGGCATCGACACGCTCCTGCGCTTGTAGCTTCGAGGCTGCCCGCGCCATCCCGGTCAGGAGTGGTAGGAGGACGTCGTCGCCGTGGCGACAGACGAGCCGCACGACCTCGTCACGCACCTGGGGGACGCAGAGTGTGGCGGTGCTGGTCAGAAGGCCGAGCAGGGGTCGCGCCAGCTGGTCGAGGGTGTCATCCCGAAGGCTGGTGCGCTGCACGCGGCACCGTGACTCGACCTGCTTTGCGAGCCACTGGTGGGCCTGGTCAACGAGTAGAAGGGCAGCCGTTGTTCCGGCGCCTCCGCGGGCATGCAGCGCGCGGCACAGCGGTGGGAGAGCTGCGACCCAGGCGGCTCGGTCCCCGCTGGTGGCCCAGCGGCGATCGTCGCCGGACCACTGCGCGACAACGGCCGCGAGCCACTGGTCCGGGTAATGGTCGGCCAGGCCGGCAAGAGAGGCCGCCGCGTTCTTGGTGATCATCTCCAGCCGGAACGGCGCGAGCAGTGCAGCGGCCATCTCCGGGTCGTCGAGGCCGACCGCAACCCGAAGGGCGCGGCCGAACAGGCTGGGCTGGTCATCGCGGGCTGCCGTGGGCCAGAACGGTTCCAGCATCCTGGCCAACTGCCGAGCCTGGTCGATTGCCCCGGACTTGAATCGCATGGCGACCTCGTCGAGCGCCCAGATCGGGGACGCCTCGGCCCGTACAGCGAAGGCCCGGTCACGTGGCCACAGCACGAGCGCGGCCCGACGGTACTGGCGGTCGAGGGTGTTGCCGTAGTTGCCCATGTACGGCTCGTACGCCGACCCGTACGGCTCGAACTGGTCCGTAGGTGTCATGGCGCACACCTCGTCATCGCCGACCGATGAGACGATCCTCTCGGCCCGTTTGCCTGACCAGTCGGTCCAATGGTCGAGGCTGATGCTCGACTCGATCAGCTCCTCCAGCTCGTACTCGTCTCCCGGGACCTCATCGTCGTCCTCGTCGTCCTCGTCGTCCTCGTTTTCCCAGTGCCCGGACCGCGATCGCCAGGAGTGCCGGCCGTAGGGCTCGCGCTCGTAGGCACTCCAGCTCTCGCTGATGTCCGCCAGCGCCAGCACGACCTCACACCCGGCGAGCTCGGCCGCCCCCCGGAGTGCCGCCGCGCGGAGGGCGTCCGCTCCCTTGAGGTGCGCGCCACACAAACTCCGTTCGGTGTACTCGTGGTCGAGCAGGTACACGAGGCGGTCCGGCGGGCGCGCCGGCTTATCATCGCGTTGCCACGACGGCGGGGGCGCCGCCGTCGTGAAGTGCTCCTGGAGGCAGCCAGCCAGCGCGTCGAGCTCGGCGGGAGCGATCTCGGGCGGGGTGCCTGCGATGTGGCCGCGAACCGAGAGGTTGTAGGTGAGGACGATCCGGTAGCCCGAGCGCACGGGCCTGATCTCGTGGCGGCAGTCGGCATAGAACGCGACGAACGACAGCCGGTCCTTCGACGACCGGACCGTCGCTCGACCGGCCCCGTGGGCCACCACGAGGCCACCACCGGTGAACCGCGCCGGCAACGTGACCACCAGCGACCCCACCATGCCGTCGGACTTCTCGGTGTCTTGATGGGGGGCGAAGAACTGGCCGGGCGCGTACACGAGCATCGAGTGCAACTCGGCTTTCAGGCGGCACGCATCGGGCAACGCGAGATCGGCGCGGAGCTGGTCTAGAACAGGCAACAGCGTCTTGTTCCAGCGTCGCTGGTCGATCTTGACCCGGCTCTTGGGGACCTCCCAGGTGTCGCGCACCCGCGGGTCGAGGAGCGTCGCCTCCCCCAACCCGTACCGGGCTGGCCTGGCGATGCGAATCAGCTCCCGCGCTTGCTCCTTCGGCACCGGGAGACGAAGTGGTCCGACGCCTCGCACATCGATGTGGAGATCATCGGGACGCGCCCGTCTGCTCGCCCAGAACGATCCGGGCCCGTCGAGGCCCGTCAGCAGCCTTGTGAGGCGATCGCGTGCCGTTGTCACGTCCGTCGGGGATCCTGAATCACGGCGATCGCACCCTACCTCCGGCGCTGCTTAAGCAACGCCTTGGCGGTCTCCATTCGCACGGCTGGGTCCGGGGACCTTCGCCGCCGCCAACGGCCTGCAGGTCGTCGGTGTCGCAGGTCCTGCGAGCCAGTTGCCGCGCCCTCGCTGGTTTGACATAGCGGACGTGGCGATCGGCAGCGATGCTCTCGTAGATGTAAGGGTGGCTGATCATCTGGGTGCGTCCTCGAGAGGCGTTCGTGCCCCAGTGACGGGCGCGGCCGTGAGAATGTGATACCGAACGCACCCGTCACGTCGCGAGGTCGTCGTACGTCATGAAGATGTGAGCAGAGTGGATACCACCGACTTCGAGGCCGAGCGTTCTCGCCTCACGGCTCTCGCCGGCGGGATCCTCGGGTCAACCGGGGATGCGGAGGATGTCGTGCAGGAGGCGTGGCTGCGCTTCTCGCGGGCCGAGGGTGTCGACGACCCGCCCGCGTGGCTGACCACGGTCGTCACGCGGCTCTGCCTCGATCGGTTGCGCATGTGGCGCAGCGCTCCTCGGCCGACGCTCGGGCCACAGCCAATCCAAATGCTGGATCCGATGCATGGACCCAGCCGACGCGGTACTCGCGGAGCGCATCGGCGGGGCGATGAAGCTTGTGGTCGACGCACTGGTGCCGGCGGAGCGGGCCGCGCTTGTTCTCCATGGCGTCTTCGGCTACCCGTTTAGCGAGATCAGTGCGGTTCTAGGACGTTCGGACGCGGCGGCACGACAGCTCGCGAGCCGCGCTCGACGCAAGCTTCGGGGAGCGCCGGAGCCGGCTGCGGAGCGTGCTGCTGCGGAGGAGAACAGGCGGGTTGTTGACGCGTTCCTCGCCGCGGCTCGTGACGGCAAGGTCACCGAGTTAATGGTGTTGCTCGCACCCGCGGAGCCGCGGCTGTCGCTGAACGGTTCAACGGCACCCGCGGCGCGCATCCGATGGTGATCGATGGCGATCCCGGCGCCGCCTGGATGGTAGGCCGTCGACCACACGCCTGGCCGCGACCGGATCGCTCGGCCACCGAATCCTGCTACCGGGGCGCCGCGATGAGTTCCGCGAGCTCGCCGACGCCTTCGACGACATGCTGGCGCGGCTCGAAGCGCACATCGCCGAACAGCAGCGATTCGCAGCCAACGCCTCCTACGAGCTGCGCACCCCGCTGGCGATCACGCCGGCACTGCTCGACGTGGCCCGCAACGATCTGAACCGCAACAACAGCCAGCTCCTCGAACGGCTCCGCGTCGTCAACACCCGAGCGATCGACCTCACCGAAGCGCTGCTCCTGCTCAGCCGCGCCGACCAGCGGTCGTTCGCGCGGCAACCGGTCGACCTGTCCCTCGTCGCGGAGGAAGCCACCGAAACGCCCCTCCCCTTCGCGGAGACGCATGGCGTCACCATCGAGACCTCCGGCGACATGACCCCCACCAGCGGCTCACATGCGCTCCTGCTGCAGTTGACCACGAACCTCGTGCACAACGCGATCGTCCACAATCGGACTGAACAGGGCAAGGTGTGGATCACGACCAGCGCTCACCCCAAGAGGGTGGTGCTCACCGTGGAGAGCACCGGCGAGAAGCTCACCCCACAGTTGGTGACCACCTTTGTCGAGCCGTTTCTTCGCGGCACCGAACGCGCACGCACCGATCACGCAGGTGTCGGCCTGGGCCTGGCCATCGTCGAGAGCATCACCCGAGCACACGACGGAACCCTCACCCTCACCCCCCGAGCCGCGGGCGGGCTCCGCGTCACGGTGGAACTACCCGGCACGGATTGCCGAGGATCCCTGGAAGCCGCACGTTCGACAGTGGCGTGAAGTTTGTCGAGACGTTCGCCGAGCGCCTGGTGGTCCACAGCCGAGGATTCCGGAGGCGAACTGCCGTCTCCTCTTGCCCCTCCCGCGTCCCACCGAGCCTCGTTCCGGACAACCCGGTGACGGGCGCGACGCCGTGGGTCGATACTTGGTCGACCTGCATAGCGCCTCGAGCGTCGAGGAACTGTGGGCCGTGTTGCTTTCCCGGATCATCGAGTCCGGCGTGCTTGCGGAAGGCGACGAGCAGCAGCTCGCCGAGTGGTTCGTCGGGACCGCGCTGGCTCTTCAGGTTGAGGACACACCGTCCGGTCGCAGGGAGATCGTGCTGGCGGACGAGTCCGGTCGGCCGGAGCGCCCGCTCGGGCCTGGCGGTACCACTCGGACTGGCATGGAGAGGCCTATCTGGCCGCCGCTGCGGCGCTGGGCGGCCGCTCACCTCGTGGCCCACGACCCTAGCCGGTGGCGAGTGCTGCTCGAGGCGGCGGCGGCGATGTCCTCCCGCGACGCCGCGGCACTCTGTGCCGGGGTCATGGACGCGGCCGCCCACATCCCCCTCGGGGAGCGGAGCGACGCAGTCATGGCGGGACTGAGCTCGGGATCGGGGATTGTCCGCGTCGCCGCGCTGCCCGCTTTCGCCGCCCTTGAAGGCACCGATGTGGCGCTGAGGCGGGCCGGCGCCGATCCTTCGACCAAGGTCCGGGCATGGGCCCGCCGGGCCTCCCCGGTGGAGCATACGGAGGACACTCCTGGGCCGGTGCACGCCGAGCGACCGACCACCGCCAAGGCTGGACAGGACAGCCTGTTCTGAAGCTGAGTTTGATGCCGGCAGGCCCCTGGCGGTTCTCACGCGATGCGCCACCGCGGGTACGCGGCGAGGAGCCGTCGGATGGTCGGCTCGTAGCGGCTCTAGATTCCCCATCGGGAGGTGGGTCACCATGACCGAATTGCTCGAAAAGGCCTTCGCCACGACGAGGGCCGTCCTGTCCAACGTCACGCCAGACCAGTTCGAAGGGGCGACGCCCTGCGCATCATGGACCGTCCGCGACGTGGTCAATCACATCGTCGAGGGCGCCAACTGGTTCGCCCTCTGCGTCAACGCGGGGGCGGCGCCCGACCCCGATCCGACCCACGGGGTGGACTACGCCGCCGGCGACTTCGTCGGCGCGTACGACGAGGGAGTTGCCGCGTCGCTCGCCGCCTTCGGCGCGCCCGGCGCGCAGGAACGCTCCATCAAGCTGCCGTTCGGCGAGCTGCCCGGCGCCGTGTTCATGGGCATAGCCACCAACGACATGGTGACCCACGGCTGGGACCTCGCCCAGGGCACGGGCCAGTCCTACGACATCGACCCCGACGTGCCGACCCAGCTGCTCGCTCACATGAGCGGGTTTGCCGACCCTCTGCGGGGGCCCGACGGCGTCGGTGCCTTCGGCCCCGCGGTGGACGTCGCCGACGACGCGCCGCCCATGGACCGGCTCGCCGCGTACCTCGGCCGGCAACCCTAAGCCCGAAGGCCGGGCGCCGTGCGGTGTCCTGTCCTGGTGGGCCGAGCGCCGGAGCTCAGCGCCCTCCGGGACGCGCGGCACGAAGCGGAGGCGGGGCGGGGCTCGTGGGTCAACGTGGTCGGCGAGGCCGGAATCGGCAAGACGCGCCTCGTCGGCGAGCTGGTCGGAACGGGCGGCCGGGTCGTCATCGGCCGGTGCTCGGTCGTCGATCGCGCCACCACGTACCGCCCCCTCGCCGAGGCGCTGCTCGCGATCTCAACCGACGTGCCGGTCCCGGTGCCCAATGAGATCGCGCCGTATGCGGCAGCCCTGGCCCGGTTCGTACCGGCCTGGCGTGGGCCGTCGTCGGTGGCGAGCGAATCGCCCGCGGTGCTGGGCGAGTCGGTGTTGCGGCTGCTGAGGTGGTGGGGCGAACCCGGCGCCGCGGTACTGGTCGTCGAGGACCTGCACTGGGCCGATCCGGAGACATTGGCGGCGTGCGAGTACGTCGCCGATCACCTCGCGGCCACGCGGGTCGTCGTGGTCGCGACCTGGCGGCCGGACGAGGTGCCGGGGATCGTCTCGCGGATGCTCCGGCACCACCGCTCGCTGGACCTCGCGCCGCTGACGTCCGCCGAGGTCGAGGAACTGGCCACCGGGTGCCTCGGACAGGCGCCCTCGGCGCCGACGCTCGAGCGTCTGACCCGGACTGGGAACGGGCTGCCGCTGCTGGTCGAGGACCTCCTCGACAGCGACGCCGCGGCGCCCGCTCGCTTCGCCGGATTGGTGGCCGCACGCCTCGGGCAACTCCCCTCATCCTCGGTGCCTGCGGTCGTTGCCGCCGCCCTGCTGGGTGAACGGTTCGAGCTTCCGCTCGTGGTCGCGGCGCGAGGCGGCGACAAGGCCGGGACGGCCCAGGCGATGCGCGAGGCGATGGCGGCGGGTCTGCTCGTGGCCGACGGGGGGGCGTTCCGATTCCGGCACGCGCTCACCCACGATGCCGTGCTCGCGGCCGCGCCGGCCGTTCGTGCCGAGATGACCGGGCCCGTCGCCGCCGCGCTCTCCGCCTCCGCCTCCGCCTCGGCGTCGCCG
>JBOGIC010000749.1:0-5000 GCA_050744985.1 Acidimicrobiales bacterium | reverse complement strand
GGTCTCGACAGCGTGCTCGACCGTTTCGCCGACACGGACGTCGCAGCCGAGCGACGCCGCCGCGGCGGCGACCTCGACGGCGGGGACGGCCCGGGGCGAGGGTGGCGGGCAGGTGATGACGAGCCGGGCGGCCCGGGCGTTCATGGCCTCGAGCATCTCGACGGGGTCACGCCCGCCGACCATCCCCACCACGAGCACCCGGCCCTCGACCGCGCCGAACGCTTCGTTGACGGCGGCCGCGGCCGCCGCTGCGCCGGCCGGATTGTGGGCGCCGTCGAGCACGATCAGCGGCTCGCGGCCCACGATCTCGAGGCGGCCCGGCAGCTTCACGGCCCGCAGTCCCTCCTCGACCAGCCCGGCGGGCACCGCCGCGCCGAAGAACGCCTCACACGCGGCCACCGCGGCAGCCGCGTTGTCGCCCTGGTAGGCGCCGTGGGCCGGGACGAACAGGCCGGGGTAGCTCGCCCGGGGGGTGTAGAGGTCGACGACCCGCCCCCCGATGGCCAGGGCGTTGGACGACACGCCGAAGTCCCGGTCGCGGAGCGTGATCTCGCCGGCCGGGGCCTCGGCGAAGATCTCCGCCAGGTCGGGGTCGGTCTCACCGAGCACGAGGAGCGAGCCGGGCTTCACGATGCCCGCCTTCTCCCGGGCGATGTCGGCCCGCGTCGGCCCGATCGTCTCGGCGTGATCGAGGCTGATGTTGGTCACGAGGGCGACGTCGGCGTCGGCCACGTTGGTGGCGTCCCAGCGACCGCCCAGGCCCACCTCGACGACCGCGACGTCCACGACGATGTCGGCGAACCACTTGAACGCGGCGGCCGTGACGATCTCGAAGTAGGTCGGCGGGCTGTCCAGCAGGTCCTCGAGGCCCGCCACCGTCAGCAGGGCCTCGGCGAGCGCGTCGTCGTCGATCGGCGTGCCGTTCCACGCCGTGCGCTCGTTCAGCCGCTGGAGGTGCGGGCTGGTGTAGGTGCCGACGGACAGGCCCCGCGCCACGAGCAGCGACGTGACCATTCGGGCGGTCGACCCCTTCCCGTTGGTGCCGGTCAGGTGGATGACCGGGTAGGCCTCCTGCGGGTCGCCCAGGAGCCCGACGAGCTGGCGCACCCGGTCGAGCCGGCGCGCTGCGGCCCGCGGCGCGACATCACGCTCGAGGTTGACGTGCCCGGCGAGCCAGGCGGTGGCGGCATCCAGATCCATTGGGCCCCCGAACGCGATCTTGGCGCCCCTATCAACCGTTTGCGGTCGATAGGCGCGCCAAGAGCGACAGAGGGAACTACGACGCCAGCCGGGCCTGGGCGACGTCGACGGCCCGGCGGGCCTTCTCGAGGGCCGCCTCGGTCGCCGCCGTGGCGTAGGGACGGGCCGCCTCGGCCAGGTGAGTGGCCTGCTCGAGGGCGATGACCGCCGCCGCCTCGGCCTTGGGCTTGGCCCTCTTGGCCGCCTTCTTGCCCAGCTTGGTGGCCTTGGCGGCCGCCTTCGTCGCGGCCTTGGCCGCGGCCTTGCGGCCCTTGCGCTTCATCTTGCCGACGGCCGGCGACGCGGCCTTGGCCGCCTCCACGAGGCTGGCCGCAGCCAGGCCGGCGGCCATCTTCTTCTGGCGCTTGGAGCGCTTGCGCCTGCCCCGGCGGGAGGCGATGAACCCGATGAAGGCCCCGGCGGCGGCGCCGCACGCGGCACCCTGAGCCGCCTGCTTGGCGACGCCCGAGCCCTCGGCGGGTTCCTCTTCCTGGCTCGTCATGGACTTCACAACGGCGATGGCACCACCGATCGTGCCGGCGATGATGGCGTACTTGATGACTTTGCCCAATGGATACCTCCTGCTTGAGGCCGCGTTGAAGCTACCTGGCGCAGGCAGCCGCTGTCGTACGTAACCACCGTCCCAGCCCACCAAACGGGGTTTACCCGGCGCGCAGGAAGTCCGCGACGCGCGCCTGGATCTGGTCGCTCGCGGGGTCGGTCCACACGCTGATGTGGGTGCCGTCCTTGACCCAGACGATCTCCGCCCCCGGGATCCGGGACAGCGCGTACTCGCTGTGGTCGGGGGGCACGTCGGTGTCCGCGGCCCCGTGCACGAGCAGGGTCGGGGTGCGGACCGCCGCCAGCTCGAGGTCGGCGATCTTCGGGAACTGCTTCTCGTCGTTGCGCAGACCGTGACCCCGCTCGCCGCTGACGGTGGCCATGAGCCCGAGGACGAAGTCGCGCTTCACGGGGTCGTCCCAAATGTGCTCGGTGAGCTCCTTGACCTGGTCCTTGGTGAGGTCGCCCTCCTCCGAGGCCATCATCTTCACGACCTGCTTGGGAGCGTGGCGCACCATCTCCTTCACCAGCCACGCCCCGGCCCGACCGGTGAGCAGGCCCTCCTGGTGCGGGTGCTCGAACGTGTACGCCTGGCTGACCCCCGCCAGCGCCACCAGCGCGCTGACCCGCTCCGGGTGCTTGACGGCCAGGCGGTAGGTCGACGGCCCGCCGCCCGACCAGCACACCAGGCCGAAGCGGTCGATGCCCAGCGAGTCCATGAGCGCCAGCAGCAGGTCGGCCTGCTGGTCGGGCGTCGCCACCGTGTCTGCGAGCGGCGTGTCCCGGTAGCCGGGGCGGGACGGGGCGATCACCCGGAAGCCCGATCCCACCAGGAACGCTCCCATCAGCGCGCCCTGGTCGGCTCCCCCCGGCGATCCGTGGACGAACAGGACGGCTGGGCCCTCCATGGCGTTCAGGCCACGCAGGCCGGCACCGGCGTTCAGGCCACGCAGGCCGGCTGCGTCGAGATACTCGATGTCGCCCGACGCGGTGCCGGCGACACCCATGGTCCGGCTAGGACGCCGCCCGGCGGGTGCGCTGCGGGCGCTCGGTCTCGGTGCGCGGCACCAGGGTGGGGTTGACCCGCTGCAGCACGACCGAGCGGTCGATGACGCACTTGCCGATGTCGCTGCGGCTCGGCAGGTCGTACATCACGTTGAGCAGCACCTCTTCGAGGATGGCCCGCAGGCCACGGGCGCCGGTGCCCCGCTTCAGCGCCTGCTCGGCGACCTCCTCGAGGGCGTCGGTGGCGAATTCCAGCTCGACGTTGTCGAGCTCGAAGATCTTGCGGAACTGCTTGACGAGGGCGTTCTTGGGCTCGACGAGGATGCGCACGAGGGCCTCCTGGTCGAGGCTGGACACGGCGCCGATCACCGGCAGCCGGCCCACGAACTCGGGGATCAGGCCGAACTTCAGCAGATCCTCAGGCAGCACCTGGGCGAGGATGGCGCCCACGTCCTTATCGGCGGAGCGGCGCAGGTCGGCGCCGAACCCGATGCCCTTGTGCCCGATGCGGCTCTCGTTGATGCGCTCGAGGCCGGCGAACGCCCCACCGCAGATGAACAGCACGTTGGTGGTGTCGATCTGAATGAACTCCTGGTGGGGATGCTTGCGGCCGCCCTGGGGGGGCACGCTGGCGGTGGTCCCCTCCAGGATCTTGAGCAGTGCCTGCTGGACACCCTCGCCGGAGACGTCGCGGGTGATCGACGGATTCTCGCTCTTGCGGGCGATCTTGTCGATCTCGTCGATGTAGATGATCCCGGTCTCGGCCTTCTTGACGTCGTAGTCGGCCGCCTGGATCAGCTTGAGCAGGATGTTCTCGACGTCCTCGCCGACGTAGCCGGCCTCGGTCAGCGCGGTCGCGTCAGCGATCGCGAACGGGACGTTGAGCATCCGGGCCAGAGTCTGTGCGAGATAGGTCTTGCCGCAGCCGGTCGGACCGATCACCAGGATGTTGGACTTGGCGACCTCGACGATCTCGTCCTTGCTGTGCTTGCCGCCGATGGCCTGGATCCCGGCCTGCACCCGCTTGTAGTGGTTGTAGACCGCCACGGCGAGCGACTTCTTGGCCTGCTCCTGCCCGATGACGTAGGAGTTGAGGAACTCGAAGATCTCCTTGGGCTTGGGCAGCTCGTCCAGGGAGACCTCGCCGCCCTCGCTGAGCTCTTCCTCGATGATCTCGTTGCACAGGTCGATGCACTCGTCGCAGATGTAGACGCCCGGCCCGGCGATGAGCTTCTTGACCTGCTTCTGACTCTTCCCGCAGAAGGAACACTTCAGCAGGTCGCCACCGTCACCGATTCGTGCCACGGGCGATCATCCTCCGGTCGGTCCGACTTCGTGGTGCTCAACTCCCCGACGGTACCTCGCGCCGGCCAGTTTGGCTGGCTGACACGAGGACTCGGCGGGCGCGATCATGCGAGTGCGGGGGTGCCCTTGCGCGACTCGACCACGGCATCGATGAGGCCGTACTCGACCGCACCCTGGGCAGTCAGGATCTTGTCACGCTCGATGTCCTTGCTGACCTCCTCGACCGACCTGCCCGAGTGGTCGCTGATCATCTTCTCGAGCAGCTCACGCATCCGGATGATCTCGTTGGCCTGGATCTCGATGTCGGAGGTCTGGCCGAAGGTGCCCTCGGTGTAGGGCTGGTGGATCAGGATTCGGCTGTTCGGCAGCGCGAGCCGCTTGCCCGGGGACCCGGCCGCCAGCAGGATTGCGGCCGCCGAGGCAGCCTGCCCGATGCAGACAGTCTGCACGTCGCACTTGATGAAGTTCATCGTGTCGTAGATCGCGGTCAGCGCGGTGAAGGAGCCCCCCGGGCTGTTGATGTAGATCTGGAGGTCCTGGTCGGGGTTCATCGACTCCAGGCACATGAGCTGGGCGATGACGGCGTTGGCGACGTCGTCGGAGATGGGGGTGCCGAGGTAGATGATGCGGTCCTCGAACAGCTTGGCGTAGGGGTCGATCCGGCGGAAGCCGTAGGACGTGCGCTCTTCCCATTGCGGGATGTAGTAGTTCATCTCGGTCGGTCCCTCTCAGTCCTTGGCTCGGGCCGGGCGACCCTCGTCGGCGGCCTCGCGGGCGCTCGTGATGACCTGGTCGATGAAGCCGTAGTCGAGCGCCTGGTCGGCGGTGAACCACCGGTCCCGGTCGGCGTCGTTGATGACCTGGTCGAGCTCCTGGCCGGTGTGCTGGGC
>JBOGIC010000748.1:0-7823 GCA_050744985.1 Acidimicrobiales bacterium | reverse complement strand
GGCTGCAGAGCCCCTCCCGTACCAACAGGTTGTCCTCGGCCAGCACAGCCTGCAGCGGCGATCTCATGCTCGTCCTCCCTGCGTCATCAGGGAAGAACACCGTGCCGGCCGGGAGATGCTTACGATTCGCTGAACGCCGTTGCCGCGGCGGGTGTTGAAGTACGACAGTAGTAACCGATGACGATGCCGGCGCGGAGATGGTCGCGGGCCTGGACGAGATCTGCCGGGAGGGTGCCCGGCCCATGCTCATCGCCGCCATGCGGGCGGATGCCGACGCCTACGTCGAGCCGTTCGCCGACCAGCTCGACGTGAACGGCCACCGCCTGGTGGTGCGCAACGGTGGGGCCGAGTCGCACACGGTCACCACCCCCGGCAAGGGGACCGGCGACCGGTGATCCCCGCAAGGGGAAGGGGTAATCGGAAGACGCCGCACTGGGCTGCGGTACGGAACAATTGAGACTTCTGGGAAGTTTGGACGGCGCTCCGCCAGCCCTCCCAGGGGCTCGGCCTCGTGCCCCTCCAGCTATCCGGCATCGGTGGCGATCCGGGCGATCAGCCATGGGACAGCCGGGAGTTCACTCCCTCGGCGCCGTCCGACGACGATCTCCTGACGGCTGGGGAGCTCCTCGCGCATTGGTGGTCCATGGCGGTGCCCGACCCCGAGGAGGACGGAGACGAGACGGCGGAGCTGCTGGCTCCCTTCACGAGGGAGTTCCCGGGACTGGCACCCGCTGAGGACCGAGCCCTGGACCTCGATGAGCCCACGTCGGCCCTGAACCTCCTTCCGGGAGGACGGCTCGGTCTCGTAGCGGCGGAACGCCCCGCTGACGTCCTGTCCGTGCTCGGATGGCATGGTGCGGTGAACTACGACCACGACGGCATCGCCCTCTCGGTCGTTCTCCGATCCTGGGAGGAGCGATTCGATGCAACCTTGGTCGGGATCGGCTTCGACACGATCCATCTCCTCGTCGCCCGCCCGCCGCGCTCTCTCGATGCGGCCCAGCGAGTTGCCGCCGAGTACTTCGCGTTCTGCTCCGACAGCGCCTACCAAGGTGTGGGCTCCATCTCACAGCTCGCCGAGGACTTGATCGACGGCGCGATTTGGTCGTTCTGGTGGGATTGACGGGGCGCGATCCGTGATTCTGCCTCGCGCATGGAGTGATGTCGGAGCTGATGTAAGGGGCGCGCGACCGGGGCAGTTGGTGTGCTGTTGCGCCGGCCGGGGCGCGTGCGTCGTCGTCGGCTGGCGGCTCGTGGTCCGTCAACTCCGGATGCTCGGCGAGAAGGTTCCGATCCCCTTCATTGGTCAGCACCGCACGGCGGAAGCCGCGGCCATGGCAGGAGGATCGCCAACAGAGCCGGGCCGCACGAGCGCTCGCCCCCTGTTCCCCCCGAGACATGGAGCCGGCGATCAGGGCCAGCTCTGCCCGGGCGACGCGCGGCGTCGCTCTGGGACAGTCGATGGCAGCGGCAGTACCGCGAAAATGCTCCACACTTGGTAAGATGCGCACCTACCAAGTAGATCGGAGTGGGCCACGCCCGCAGCCTCGGAGTTCCTCGTCTCCTCCAGCGGCCAGATGTCCGTCCCGGCCGCTGTCCGCCACCGCTGGGGACTCGATCATGGCGGACGTGTGACCGTGATCGATCTCGGTGACGCCGTTGTCCTCCTTCCCCCCGGCGCCCGAGCCGGGCTGCTTGACGCAGCTCTGTCGGCCGAGGACCACGTGGCGTTCGTGGCCGGCCTCGACGATCCCGATCTCGCCACGACGTAGTGCCGGCGACGGTTGTCGACGATCACCTGCTGCGCGACATCCTCGCCGGCCACCGCGACGAGACCCTCGATGGACTGGCGCCAGACGGCGTGGCCACCACGGGCCTGTGGCTGTTCCGGCTGTGCTCGTCGTTCGCCGATCCGACCGTCGTCGGCAAGTTGTCCCGGCCGGTCGCCTCGCTGCCGGAGGATATGCAGGCGCGCTTTCGAGCCCAGCTCGTCGCCCTGCCCCCCTTGATCGAGGTCCTGAGCCTCCGGGACATGGCCTGGCCGATGGCGCTTCTACAGACTCGCCACCGTGGCAGCGGGCGGTCACTCTCGGCGGCCATGGTCGAGGCGCTCGCCGCTGCTCACATGCTCGGCCGGGGGATCGCCGTGTCACACAACGATGTCGGTCCGAACCTTCGTGCGGCCGCCGAGGCAGATGGCGTCGCGTTCCACGTCCTGTAGCAGCCCGAGGGGGAAACTCGACTATGACCCCGCCGGCGATCAGGGAGCTCCACGGTTTCGAGACCGTCCTTTCCCTTGATGTCGATGAGTCGGACGGGGAGGTTGGGCTGTTGGCCCGGATTGCGTTCACGCAGGAGGCCGCCCGCCGGCGCGTCGGCCAGCGAGCCGGAAGCTTCAAGCCCTTTGAGACACGTACTTGCTACTTGTTCTGGATGAACGGGCTGCGAACCGCGCGGGGTTGGCGACGTAGGCGGCGCGGAGCGTGACGGCCCGCTGGGCGCGGATCTCGACGGCAGTGCCGTAGTGCACGCTGGCGGGGGTGTGCAGGCCCGGCGCCCGGTGGCGGTGGACGTGGCTGTGGTAGGCGAAGAACTGTTCGCACCACGCCCGTGCGTCCTCGATGGTGTCGAAGTGGCCCGGCCCGGCCGGGCAGTACTTGAGGGTCTTGAAAATGCGCCTTGATATAGGGGTGTCGTCGCTCACGTGGGGCCGGCTGTAGGTCGGCGTGGATGGTCAGTGCCCGTCGAGTTCGCGCCCGAGGCGCGCCGGGCTGCGTCCCGAGGAGGCCCAGGCGGCGTGCTCGGGCTGTAGTGGGGCGACGTGCTCCGGCGCTTCACGCGCCGCCGGCGAGAAGGCGGCGGCGACCCTCTTCGATGACGGCCGGGTCGGCCTTCGGGTAGGACAGGTCGAGCCCGCGGATCGTCGACACGATGATGTCGGCGGCCAGGAGGCGGGTGACGTACTTGCGGTCGGCGGGCAGGACGTACCACGGGGCCCACTCGGTCGACGTGGCCGTCAGCGCCGCCTCGTAGGCGTCGACGTAGTCGTCCCAGCGCGCCCGCTCGTCGAGGTCGCGCGGGTTGAACTTCCAGTTCTTGTGGGGGTCGTCGAGGCGCGCCAGGAACCGCCTCTTCTGCTCCGCGGGCGAGATGTGCAGGAAGAACTTGACGATCTTCGTGCCCTCGCGGTCGAGGTGGCGCTCGAACGCGTTGATGTCCTCGTAGCGCGAGCTCCACAGCGCGTCGCCGCGCGGGGATCCGGGCGGGAGCTTCTGGGCGTCGAGGAACTCCGGGTGCACCCGCACCACCAGGACCTCTTCGTAGTACGACCGGTTGAAGATCCCGATCTCGCCGCGCCCGGGCAGCCCCCGCCCGCACCGCCACAGGAAGTCGTGGTCGAGCTCCTCGGTCGAGGGCGCCTTGAACGACGTCACGTGGCAGCCCTGGGGGTTGACGCCCGACATCACGTGCTCGATGGTGCTGTCCTTGCCGGCGGCGTCGAGCGCCTGGAAGACCACGAGCACGGCCCAGGTGTCGCTGGCCCACAGCAGCTCCTGGACCTCGGCCAGCGCTTCCCGCCGCTCCTCGAGCGCCCGGTTCGCCGTGTCCTTGCGGTCGTCGTCCGGAAGGGCCGCCAGCGCTTTCGGGAGCCAGGCCGTATCCCGGCCCCGAAGGCCGGCGGGGCGGCCCGGTTCGACGGCTACGGAGCGGCGGTCGTCGGGCTCGACGGGCATTGGGCAAACGTAAACGCTTAATCTCCATTCTATGAGAATCACCAAAAGGCTGGGCGTCATCACGGTCACGGCCGTCGCGCTCGCGGGCCTCGTGGCCTGCGGTGACAGCGACGACGACGGCGGAGGCGGCGCGAGCGGCACGAGTACGACATTGGAAGAGACGCCCATCCGCGGCGGATCGCTCATCTACGGCATCAACGCCAGCACTGGCATCCTGAACCCGGCGGTCACGACCAACGGGGGCGTGCACACGAACAGCGAGGCGATGTTCAACGGCCTCCTGGCGTACAGCAAGACCGATGAGATCGTCGGCGACCTCGCCGACAGGTTCACGATCAGCCAGGACGGCAAGACGGCCGACTTCACGCTGCGCACGGGCATGACGTGGCACGACGGCAAGCCGATCACGGCCGCCGACGTCGACTTCACCTGGCGTGAGGCGCTGCTGCGCTATCACAGCCGCACCGCGTCCTCGGTCGGCCCCGCCCTCGGTGTCACGGGCTCGGGCAACGGGGCCACCACGCCGCCGGGCGCCATCACGATGCCCGACGGCCCGACCGGGCTGCGCGTGCAGTTCAACTTCCAGACGCCCTATTTCCCGCTGTTCCGGCAGATGAACGTGACCGAGGCCCCGATCATCCCGAAGCACGTCTACGAGTCGTGCTCGACGCTGGCCATGGGCAACGGCGCCACGCTCGGCAACACGGCCGGCAGCGTGTGTGAGGCCAACAACAACCCGGTCGGCAGTGGGCCGTTCAAGTTCACGAGCCGGGACTCGACCAAGATCGAAGTGGCCAGGAACCCCACCTACTTCAAGCGGGACCTGCCCCACCTCGACCGCATCGTGCTGTTGGTCGTCACCAACGTGGACGACGCGTTGCGGGCGGCGCGGGCCACCGGGGGCAGCGTCGACGTCGGCACGGTCACGAACGCCTCGGTGCGGGAGTTCTCCACCAAGCCCGAGTACAACGCCGTGCAGGTGACGCGCGGCACGGGCGGAAGCAACTGCGTGCTGACGATCGGCTACAACCTGTGGCCCAAGGGCATGTCGGCGTCGACGATCAACGCCAAGGCGCCCGACGCTCCCTACGAGCACCCGATCTTCAAGGACCCGGCGGTCCGCAGCGCGCTCTTCACGGCGACCGACCGCACGGGGATGTGGCAGAAGATCGAGTTCGAGCAGGGCAAGGTGGCGACGTCGGCCTACTCGAGCAAGCTGCCGGGCTACGAGGCCTTGAAGCTCCCCGGTGACGACGGCCGCGGCAACGACGCCGACATCGCCGCCGCCAAGGCCGAGCTCGACCGGGCCGGCTGGGTCGACTCCAACGGCAACGGCACCCGGGACAAGGGCGGGGTCGAGCTGTCGTTCGACATCATCGGCTTCGACACGGGCACGCAGCCGGAGTACGGCCGGGCCTTCGCCGCCGACATGGCCAAGATCAACGTGTCGGTGAACGTCCGCCCCCTCACCACGGCGGCGGTCAACCAGGCGCTGATCGACCGTGACTACGACAGCTCGCTGGTCAGCTACTGCAACGGCGACACCGCCGTCGTCGGCGTCAAGCGGGCGTACGCCTCGTCGGACATCCGCGCCGCGGCGTTCTCGAACATCGCCGGCTACCGGCAGACGTCGATGGACATGCTGTGGAACCGGGTCGTCGCCACCGCCGGGACCCAGGAGCAGACGGTCAACCGTGACATCCAGCAGCAGGCGGTCACGAACCTGCCCTACGTCTGGATCAACGAGACCGTGAGCACGCGGGTCACCCGCAGCGTGTGCAAGGGCTACAACCACAACAACACGGGTCTGTTCGTGGAGTCCGCGTATTGCTCGCAGTAGCCCCGCGGTAGTGCCATGACCTGGGGGTACGTCCTCCGCCGGACCATCATGACGATCCCGGCCATCTTCGGGATCCTCACCATCAGCTTCGTGCTCGTCTACCTGGTGCCGGGCGACCCGTCGCACCTGCTCGCGGGCGAGAACGCCACCGAGCAGCGGCTGGCCGAGATCGAGGAGCAGTTCGGGTTCCAGAAGCCGGTGCTCACCCAGTACACGACGTACGTGAGCAACGTGGTGCGGGGCGATCTCGGCTCCTCGTACACCCACGGGGAGCCGGTGCGCCACGTCATATGGCGCCAGCTGTGGCCGACGGTGGTGCTGACGGGGTCGGCGCTGCTGGTGTCGACCGTCGTGGGTATCGCGGCCGGCGTGCTGGTGGCGCGCCGGCCGTTCGGCCTGGTCGACCAAGGCGTCAGCTTCGGGGTGCTCCTCGGGTACTCGTTGCCGACGTTCTGGTTGGGCCAGCTCGCCATCCTCCTGTTCGCCATCAAGCTGGGGTGGTTCCCGATCGGCGGGATGGAGGACCTGCGCAACCCGACCACGGGATTGGCCCACATCCAGGACGTCGCCTTCCACCTCGTGTTGCCGTGCCTCACGCTGGCGGCGGCGGAGGTGGCCGTCCTGCTGCGGGTGACGCGTGGGGGACTGCTCGAGCAGCTCGGCAGTGACTACGCGCGGACGGCCCGCGCCAAGGGGGTGCCGCCCGGGAAGGTGGTCTCCCGCCATGCGCTGCCGAACGCGCTGCTGCCCGTCGTCACGGTCATCGGGGCCCGCGCCGGGCTGCTGTTCTCGGGTGCGGTGATCGTGGAGACCGTGTTCTCGTGGCCGGGCTTCGGGACGCTGCTCGTGACGGCGGCGCGCGACGGCGACCGGCCGCTCATGCTCGGCGGCATCCTGCTGATCGCGGTCACGGTGGTCGTGTTCAACGTCGTGACCGACCTGGCCTACGCCAAGATCGACCCGCGTGTCAGCTACGGCTGACCGGCCGGCGTGGCCCGAACGCCCTGAGCGGCCGGCGTGGCCTGAACGTCGTGACACGCGGTCGGTCAGCCCCCGAAGGCTGCTGCTCCGCCGGTTCCGCAGGAGCCGGTCGGGCATGGTGGGGCTGGCCATCATCGTGCTGCTGGTGCTCGTGGCCACCTTCGCCGGGGTCGTCGCGCCGGGCAACCCGCTGGCCCTCGACGCGCCCGGCTTGCAGGAACCGTCGTGGACCTACCCGTTCGGCACGGACAATCTCGGGCGCGACCTGTACGTCGCCGTCGTCCACGGCGCCCGGACGACGCTGAGCGTCGTGTTCTGGACGCTGCTCATCTCGACCGCGATCGGGCTCCCGCTCGGCATCTACCTCGGCTTCAAGCGGAACGTCGCCAGCGCCACGCTGTACCGGTTCACCGAATTGGTGCAGGTGTTCCCGCGGTTCTACCTGGCCCTCCTGGTCGTCGGCCTCTACGGGTCGTCGCAGCGGAACCTGATCCTCGTGCTGGCCTTCACCTCGTGGACGAACCTGGCCCGCGTCGTGCGGGCCGAGACCCTCGCGCTCAAGGAGCGCGAGTTCGTGAGCGCCGCCCGGTCGTACGGCGCGCCCGACCGGCGGATCCTGCGCCGGCACCTCTTCCCGCACGTGCTGCCGGCGTCGGTCGTGATGATCAGCCTCACCGCGTCCCGCGTGACGCTCATCGAGGCGAGCCTCAGCTTCCTCGGGTTGGGCGATCCGAACAAGATCAGCTGGGGGTTCCTCGCGAGCAACGCCACGCGCTACCTGCACTCGGCGTGGTGGATGCTCGTGTTCCCGGGTGCCGCCATCGCGATCGCGGTGATCGGGTTCAACCTCTTCGGTGACGGGCTGGCCGACATCCTCCGGCCCTCGACCGTGCCCGGCACGACCGGCGGGCGGCGCTGGCGGCGGCGCACGCCCAAGCCGCCCGACGAGCCGCCGCCGACCACGGCCGTCACGCTCGAGGACGTCCCGCCCGAGGATGACCTCGTCGGTGTGCCGACGCCTGCGATACGCGACCCGATCGTGACGTCGTGACCGCGCCGTCGCTGCTGGAGGTGCGCGACCTGCGCGTCGTGTTCGCCACCCAGGCGGGGCCGGTGCGGGCGGTGCGGGGCGTCAGCTTCACGGTGGCGCCGGGCGAGGTGCTGGGGGTGGTGGGGGAGTCGGGGTCGGGGAAGTCGGTGACGCTGCTGGCCCTCATGGGGCTGCTGCCGCCGACCGCGACGGTCACCGGTTCGGCCACCTACAGGTC
>JBOGIC010000747.1:0-3896 GCA_050744985.1 Acidimicrobiales bacterium | reverse complement strand
CCGACGGTCGTCTACTGCGCCGGCGGCACGCGCTCGATGATCGCCGCCAGCGTGCTCGTCGCCGGGGGCTTCACGGACGTCTCGGATCTGGTCGGCGGCTACGCGGCTTGGTCTACGGCCGCCGTCGGGCCTTGAGCACCGTGTCGTGCGTGTGCGGCGTGCCTTCCGGGGCCGGGTCGACGCGGAGCCGCGTCTCGTCCACCTCGATGGTCCAGCCGTCGTCGAGATGGGCGGCGACATCGGCGACGTGGACGTAGTCCGCCGGGTCGAACCCTCGCGCCCGGGCGTGCTCGGCGTCGATCGGCCAGTGGCCCACCGCCAGGAGGGTGCCCTGTGGTGCGACCGCCGCGAGCAGGCCTCGGATGGCGTCGTCGTCCGGCGTGCGGAGGAGGGCCGGGTAGTGCACCGAGACGAGGTCGTAGGCCCCGGGGTCGGGCGGCGTGACGACGACGTCGGACTGCACCCAGTCCACCGTCAAGCCGGCGGCCCGAGCGGCGACCTCGGCGCGGTCGAGCGCCACCCGGGACACGTCGACGGCGGTGACCTGCCATCCCTGTGACGCCAGCCACATGGCGTCGGCGCCCTCGCCGCAACCGACATCGAGCGCCCGCCCGGGTGCCGCTCCGGCGATCTCTACGAGCAGCACCCCGTTGGCACGGCCGCTCCACATCTGCTGGTCGTGGCCGGCGTAGCGCTCATCCCAGTCCACGTCTCCCATGCGGCCGGGAACGCTCAGCCGGCGGCGGTGGCCAGGAACCGGCCTTCGAGCATGTCGGCCAGCCGGCCCACGGCCTGCACCGTCGTCGCGTCGGGCGCCACGTCGAGGATGCACTGGTTCTGGGCGTCGGCGAACCGCACGTAGTCGTCTTCGGGCATCGTGACGAGCAGTCGCGAGTCGTGGTCGCGGGCGAAGGCCTCCAGCTGGTCGTGGTCGCTGGGCCGGCGGATGCGGTTGCCGATGAACCCGACCTCGGGGATGCCCAGTTCGAGGGCCAGCTTGTAGGTGCGGTCGGCAGTCATCATCGTCTTGGCCGTGGGCTGCACGACGACCATGAGCAGATCGATGTGGGCCAGCGTGCCGATCGAGAGGTGCTCGAGTCCCGCCTCCATGTCGGCGACGACCACCGTTCCCGGCAGTTCGCCTTCTATCTGGTCGATGAAGTCACGGACCGTGACATGGGAGCTCCACGTTCAGCCGGAGCCCGCCTTCTCGGCGCGGGCGGCGAGCATGAGCGTGACCCCGTCGGGCCCGTGGTAGCCGTACTCACGCAGCAGGGTGGACGGGGAGAGGTTCCGCGGCACGAGCCGCACCTCGCCCGACTGGTCGAGGAAGGGGCGGAGCATGCCGGCCATCTCCTCGCCGAGGCCGACATTGGCGGCCAGGTTCGGGTCGGAGTCGCAGTCGATGGCGATCACCGGATATCCCCGGCGGGCGAGCGTGCGCGACAGCACCGCGGAGATGGTGGTCTTGCCGACGCCGCCCTTGCCCGAGATCCCGACCCGCACGGACGCGATCCTACTAACTTTGCCTTTGGAACGGCCTGTCCGGGGTGAGGGCACAGGCGAGTTGGGGATCAGCGTCGTCTCTAAGCCGAGCCGTGACTCGGCCACCCCGGAGGTCCCCGCTCCGGGCCCATCGGGGACGCGTGCTCATCGAGCTTGACGGGTAAGTCAGGTGAATCTATTATGTCCGAATTATCCAGATTAGCCGAGTACTAAAAAGCACAAGGAGCGAGTCATGACCGCCGCATCACACCCGCAGCTGACCGTCGACGAACTCGAGCACGAAGAGGCGGCCGAGCTGCCCGGCCGCGATCTGCTCGCCGGCATCTCCCTTCTCGGAATCCCCCTGGTCGGGATCGACGGTGTGACCGTCAACGTCGATACCGCCGGACCGAACTGGCTGTTCGGCTCGGTCGGGAACGTCTAGGAACGCCGCGCATCCTGCCCGTGGGGGCGGACTCACGCTGCCCCCGGCGGGCCCCTCGTCCTTTGCATCCCGGGTCGCCGTGCCGCTCATGAACGGCGTGGCCGGCCTGCGTGGACCGACCGCCGCGACCGCCGCACCTCCTCTCGCCGAGGGCCTCGAGTTGCTTGGCGAGTATCAGGGCTCCGGGTCGACAAACGCGCAGTACCTGCTCCGGCGCCGGGACGGGCGGGTCATCGTCGTGTCGAGGCTGCTTTACTGCCTCGTGGTCGAGCTCGGCCAACGTCGCTCCCTCGACGAGGTCGCCGGCCGCCTCACCGAGGCACTGGGCCGAGGCATCAGCCCCGAAAACGTCGCCTATCTCATGGAGCACAAGCTCGAGCCGCTGGGCATCGTGTCGACCGGTTCGGAGCCGCTTGCCGCGCCGGCAACGGCGTTCGGGCCACGCAGGCCGGCGCGGCCGATGTTGGCGTTGACGGTCCGGCGCGCGGTCGTACCCGAGCGCCTCGTTCTCGCGGCCGCCAATCTGCTTCGACCACTGTTCATTCCCGCCGTCATCGCCACGTTCCTTGGCGCATTTGTGGCCATGGACGCGTGGCTGCTCCTTGCCCATCCGTTGCGGCTCACGGTGCGTGACGTGCTCGAACAGCCCGGCCTCGTGTTGGTGGTCGTGGCGATTACCGTGGCCGCCGGAGCGTTCCATGAGCTCGGCCACGCCGCCGGCGGTCGCTACGGCGGCGCCCGCCCGGGCGTCGTCGGCGTCGGCATCTACCTCATCTGGCCCGCGTTCTTCAGCGACCTCACCGACTCCTATCGCCTCAGCCGGGCGGGGAGGCTGCGGGCGGACTTGGGCGGCGTGTACTTCAACGTCGTCTTTATGCTGTTCATGGCCGGGCTGTACGGCATCACGGGGCTCCAGGTCCTCCTGGTGGTGGTCGTCTTGCAACACCTCGTGGTCGCGCAGCAGTTCCTGCCGTTTCTCCGCCTGGACGGTTACTACGTCGTCAGCGATCTGGTGGGCGTGCCGGATCTGTTCGCCCGCATCAAGCCGGTGCTTGCCAGCCTGGTGCCCGGTCGTCCGGCGGACCGCACGGTGCGGCAGCTCAAGCCGGGGGCCCGGTTGGTGGTGACGGCATGGGTGCTGGTGACGATCGTTCTCATGTGCGCATGCCTCGTGCTGCTGGCGACCGCGCTACCCCGCACTGTCGTGAGCACGTGGCGGTTCGCCGTCGTCCAGGCCACCCTGGTCGCCGCCTTCATGCGCAGCGGCGACATCGCCGGCGTGCTGGGCGGTGTGAGGCTGCTCGCGCTCGCCATCCCGGTGACGGGGCTGACCGTCACGATCCTGCGAGCCTTCGGTGAGCGGCGGTATGGGCGGTCCGCTCGGTCCGTCCCCCCGGCAACCACCGTGGCCGCTCCCGACCCCGCGTGGCACGACGCGCAAGGCAGCTGGCGGCTGCTCGCTCGGCTCCCGGCTGACCCAGACCGTCCACGGCCGTGATGCAGCCACGTCGCCGAGCCTCGGCGCCCGCCTCCTCAGTCGTCTGAGGGATCGCGCCGGCCCCGCCGCCGCATCTCCTCGGCGGCCGCCGCGACATCCGCCCGGCTGAAGCGGCGGTGCCCACCGAGGGTGACGATGCAGGCGATGCGACCCTCGTTGGCCCACCGATCGACGGTTTTGGGCGAGACGTGGAGGATGCGAGCGACCTCGCTCGGCTTCAGGTAGTCGTCGGCGGGGGTGACCTGCTCACTCACCAGAATCACTCGCTTTGGGTCGGGCTCGGCGAAGAAACAGCAATCCGGCTTGAAGTACGTGCCGTATACTGTGGGTAGCTTGACCGGTTTGACTGAATTTTACAAGCCATGGGAGCTTGTCGTGCACGTTCGCCGGGGGTGGCTGTCGACTTGACCGCAAGCGGGGCCGGCCACCCCCCGAACGACTGGCAGCCACGGACCGCGGCTGGGGGAG
>JBOGIC010000746.1:0-4909 GCA_050744985.1 Acidimicrobiales bacterium | reverse complement strand
GCGCTTGCGGGGGGCGCTCGCCGTGGTGCGGCTCGCCGTCGGCGCCGGCGGGACGGCGATCGGCGGCCGGGCCGACCGCAGGAGGCGCGGTTCGACGATCTCGAGCATCGGCTGCGTCAGCGCGGTCAGATTGTCGAGGATCCCGAACTCCTCGACCGAGATGTTGGTGAACTCGGGCGCGTTGCCCTCGAACAGGTCGGAGTTGACGAAGCGCTCCATCGACTCGAGGTCGACCCAGAAGTAGATCCCACCGTACCGGTTGCCACCTTCGTTCTCGAGCCAGATCTTGGCCAGCAGCCCGGGCCGGTCGGCCGTACGCGGCGCCAACTGGTGGGCGACATCGAGGTAGGCGTCCTCGTTGATGCCGTCGAGGTTGAATGTGATCACTTGGACGTACACGGTGGATCTCCCATCGTCGCGTTCCCTGTGTGCCTACCCGCCGGTCCACCGAGGTACGCCGCCCCGCCGGGGTAGTGAGGACCCGCCCTTACGTCGGTGGCGGCTGCCAGCGGACGCCGGGGAAGCGGCCGAAATCGCTGTCGTAGGTGACGACCTGAGCGTTGTGCTCGACCGCAAGGGCGGCGAGGTGCGCATCGGCGACGAGGTTGCCGCCGGTGCCGAGCTCGCCGAGGAGGCCGCTGAGGACGTCGAAGTGTCGCGTCGTCGGTTCGACGATGACACTCGCCGGCCGGTCGAGCCAGTCTCGGACGGTGGTCAACGCGTCGTCGATCGGCAGGGGCCGTGGGAACAAGCCGGGCTTTGTCGAGAGCCGGACGAACGCGAGCACGACGACCCATGCGAACGCCACCGCCCCACGCTCGCTGAGGGCACCGTCGAGCCAGCGCCGGCTTCGTTCGTGCTTCGGGTCGGCTTCGTTGACGGCGTAGAGCAGGACGTTGGCGTCGACGATGTTCATTTGCCGGAGCGCATGCGCCGAATGATCTCCTCGTCCTCGAGCTCGGCCGCGAGTTGCAGGGCACGATCGAGCGCGACAACGGGAAGTCCCAGGTCGGCCGTTCTCGTGCGGAAGCGTGCCCGGCGAGTGGGGGAGGCCAGCCCTTCGCGGATGGCATCGTTGATCGCCTGTTTGAACGAGACGCCCTGGACCTGCATCCGCTTGCGGATGAGCGCCTCGGTATCCGGGTCGAGCGTCACGGTGGTGCGCACCCGATGCATCATAGCATCAGCATACCTGACAGCATGATGCCGGGTGTCCGCACCTCGGCGAGGGCTCAGATTCGCATCGTGGTCGATGGCGTGCTCGGCGGCTTTGTCGTCGTCGTCGTGCTCGTGTCGCCCGGCCTGGTGGTCGAGGTGGTCGACGTCGTCGACGAACCGGAGCCGCCGCCACCGCCGGCCGGCATCTGCGGGCGGCTGAAGATCCCGAGGTCGGCAAAGGAACCGTTGACGTCGTTGGCCCGCGACCCGGCGTTGATCACGCCGAAGAGGTTCTTAAGCGCCTCGTCGAGGCGCTCGAGGAGGTCGCCGTGGGCCCACGCCTCGCGGCCGTGGGTGTCCCGCCCGGAGAGGGATGCGACGTGGGTCTGGCTCGCCGAACCCGGCCTGGATCAGCATGGCGGCCTGGGCCAGCTGGCGCCCGAGCCCTCGCTGTCGACGGGACGCCGGAGCTGCTGGCGCGGTATGAGCCGAAAAACCCATGCGGGGGAGGGCGCACCTCCGTACCATCGGTCGCAGCGGCGCCGTGAGCGGCGGCTCCGACGTGTCGGGGCCGTTCCGTGGGTTCGCACGCCGCGTTCGGTAATCAGGGTTCGATTCCCTCCTATCCACGTTCGACTTCCGGCCGGCGGCACTCCGGTGCACCGTCGCAATGGCCCTGTGGGCTGCGGCCCCCGCCGTCGCGGTGGGGCCGGCCGGAGGCGGGCGTACGACGAGGTCGAGACGCGCATGCGACGACGACAGATGAACCAGATCCGCCTCCAGGCGATGCACGGGTACCTCCGCGCCGACGTACCGGTGCGCCCGGGCGGGCGCGAGATCATCAATCCTTGGGAGAAGGCGCTGCTGCTCCGCAACGGCGCCGTGGTGCGCACGCTGGAGCCGGGCGCCTACCGCTTCTGGGGTCGCGGCTACACGCTCCGGCGGGTCGACGTGCGCCCGTCGATCCTCCAGGTGCCGACGCAGGAGATCCCCACGGCCGACGGCGTCACCGTGAAGGTGACGGCGGCCGGAGAGCTGCGCGTCGTCGACGTCGCGGCGTATGTCACGGCGACGCAGGACCCGGTGGCCCGCGTCTACCTCGCGGTGCAGATCGCCCTGCGCGAGCTCGTCGCCCGCGTGACGGTCGAGGACCTGGTGGCGGGTCGGGCCATCGCCGGTGGTGAGCTCACCGAGGCGGTGAGCACCAGCGGCGAGATCGGTGTCGCCGTCGAGCACCTGGCGCTCAAGGACATCATCCTTCCGGCCGACCTCAAGCGCGCCCAGGCCCAGGTGCTCATCGCCCGGGCCGAGGGCCAGGCGGCCCTGGAGCGCGCCCGGGGCGAGACGGCCGCGCTCCGCAACCTGGCCAACGCCGCCCGGCTCTGCAACGACAACCCCGCGCTGCTCCACCTGCGGTTGCTCCAGCAGCTGTCGGCCGGTCCGGCGCACACGGTCGTCATCGGCACGCCGCCGATGGGCGCCATCGGCACGCCGGGCGAGCCGTAGAGTCGCAGCGCGTGGACGATGCCCAAGCGTTGATGGTCGAGGTCCTGCGGGCCAATGCCCTCCAGTGGCGAGAGGATGGCTCGCCGTTCTACGGCGAGCTGTCCGAGCGCATAGCGGACGACGTCGAGGCGGGTGGGCCGACGTGGGATGTGCTCTCCGCCCACGCCGTCCGGCCCAAGACCGAGCTGCCGGCGATCCGGATGCTGGACGCCGTGCACCGCCTGGTGCTGTCGGGCGCCGCGCCGGGGCTCATGCCGCACTACCCGTCGACGGGTGGTGACGGCGACGCGGCCGCGGCGTGGCCGTCGTTTCTCGAAACGGTGGCCGACCATCCCGATGCCCTCCGGCGGGCCCTCGACCAGCCTCCGCAGACCAACGACGTCGGACGGTGCCCGGCGGTGATCGGTGGGCTCCTGACGGTGGCGGCCGAGGCGGGCCTGCCCGTTCGCCTCCTCGAGCTGGGCTCGAGCGCCGGCTTGCTCTTGCGCTGTGACCACTATCGCTACGAGGCGAGCAACGACGCATGGGGCGACCCGGCGTCGCCGGTGCGGTTTGTCGACCCGTGGCTCGAGGGCGTGCCCCCGCTGGATGCGCCGCTGCGGATCGTCGAGCGGCGCGGCGTCGATCGGCATCCCCTCGACCCGAGCCGGGAAGAGGACCGCCTCGGCCTCCTTTCGTTCGTGTGGCCGGACGAGCTGCCCCGCTTCGACCTCCTACGCTCCGCCCTCGAGGTCGCGGCCCGGTTCCCGTCCGCGGTGGAGCAGGGCTCGATCCCCGAATGGCTCCGGGCCAACCTGACGCCGCTCCCGACGGGCGCCGTGACGGTCGTCCTGAACTCCTACGCGTGGATGTACCTCGACGACGAGTCCCGCGCCTCCACCGAGCAGACGCTGGACGACGCGGCCGCCTCGGCCTCGTCCGACGCGCCCCTCGCCCACCTGGCGTTCGAAGCCCTGGACGGCGACTACAACAACACCCAGCTCCGGCTCACGCTGTGGCCCGGTGGCGAGGAACGGCTCCTCGGGCTCGGCGGCGCGCACGCCGAGCCCGTTCGCTGGCTCGCCTGAGCATCAGCCGGTGACCGAGTACAGCTGGGGCGGCGCATCGAGCACCAAGCCGACATCGCGGGCGTAGACCTTGAAGCCCTTGTCGCCGTCGAGCGGGTTGGTCTCCCGCACTCGGATCGTGTCGCGGAACGTGCCGGCGGGCACCGTCGTGTCGCCCGTACCGACGATGGCCGCCTGGTCTTCGGCGACACCGGGGTCCGACTCCTGGGCGAACTGCATGCCCGCCTTCGGCGCCGCCGGCATGAAGATGCCCGGGGCGGCGCCGGGGTCGTCAGCTCGCCACGATCCCTGGTGGTCGGCGACGACGCCATCAACGTAGTTGTCGACGGCTTCGCCGAAGTAGCACACGGTGCCGCCCGCGGCCGTGGTCGCGAAGTAATTGCGGGCGAGCTCGATCCGTGGCTCACCCGCGTCCTCGGCTCCATTCCCGTCGACGTCGTTCCACTCGAATTCCTCGACTACGCGGGCGACGACGGTGGACGACCCGAACGTCAACGGCTCGGTCTCGGGTAACACGGTGATCCTCAGGCCGATGGTCTGACCCTCCTCCGCCCCCCGCAGGTAGGACACGCGCCCAGCCGCCATCGGGAAGAAGTCGTTGCCGCCCAGGGTGAACGTGTTCGTGGTCGGGGCGCACAGCGAAAGGTCGAGGGACTTGGCGCCGGCGGGCGTCGTGGCTCCGACCACCAGCAGGCACGCCGCCGCCACGCCGGCTACGAGCCTCGGGCCGACACGCGCCGTGCGCATGGGGCCAGGTAACCGCGCCCGGCCGCACGCCGTCAAGGGCGACTCCGATGACGACGTGCAGCCCGTCGTCGGTCGTCGGTACGGGCCCACCGAAAGATAGGGCCTCGGGGTCGTACGCCGGCGCGCGGCTGGTCTTGCCCCGCGGACCGGCGCCGACGAAGCCCATCACGCCGACGAGGAGCAGTAGGCACGAGAAGCCTCCCAGCCCCCACCGGCTGATCACCGAGCCGACGACACGGCCGGCTCGGGCCTCGGCGGGCTCGACCTGCCTACGACCCGGTCAGCGCCGTTCTACGACTACGCCTCGTCGTCGTCCTCTTCCCGGCCCGACCAGCCCCGACCGACCGTGCTGAACGTGCTCCGGACCTCGCCCGGATCCTTCGGGTCGCGCTTTTCCACGTCGTCGTCCTCGTCGGGCATGACTTCCTTGT
>JBOGIC010000745.1:0-3553 GCA_050744985.1 Acidimicrobiales bacterium | reverse complement strand
CGTGGAGCCCGCGGGCACGACCGCCGCCCGGCTCGCGACGGTCGGCCCGGGCGCCGACCCGGCACTGGATGGCTGGATCGTGCCCAACCCGTGGCCGGAGGTCGTCGACGAGCGGCGCCGCACCGCGTCGCTCCCGCCGCTGCTGGCGGTGGAGGGCCAGCCCCTGGGCCGCTCGCCCCTGGGGATCGCGGTCTGGAAGGAGCGGGCGCAGAGGCTCGCGGCGGTGTGCGGGACGGCGATCACATGGAAGTGCCTCGGCGACGCGGCGGTCGCGAACTACTGGTTCGGGGTCAACGACCCCTGGGCCGCCATCGAGTTCGGCCGGCTGGACCCCGACACCGATGCGATGGGCCTTCTCGTGCTGGGCCAGGCCGTATCGAGCTATTTCGGCACGGCGACGGTGGCCACCAACGACCTCGATGCCGACGACCGGTTCCCGCAGTGGTTCGCCGCGCTGAAGCGCCACTCGATACGGGGGGACACGCCGCTGACCGAGATGCTGATCACGAACGGCGCGAAATACGACGCCGTCGGAACGGTGCGGGCCGAAGCGCCTGCCAACGACATGAGGGTGGACCTCCTCTACCCTGAACCCATGGCCACGGCGGATGTCGTGCTCGCAACCGCCGGGACATCCAACGCGCGGGCGGCGCGGCGGGCCGTCACCGCCGACAACGCCGGCAAGGCCCTCGTCCGGGCGGGCTGGACGGCGCCGGGCGGCCCGGGGCTGCCACCCGCCAACGGCCTGCCGTCGGGCGGATTGCTCCTCCAGCTGCAGAACCGCTGGCACGGGGTCGCCCGGTAGATGCGACGGCTCCTCCTCACCGCCGTGGCGCTGGCGCTGGTCGCGGCCGCGTGCACGTTCAGCTCCGAGCAGCCGACGGGGCTCGACGAGCCACCGAAGGACTGCACGACCATCGACATGGCCACCTCTCCCGAGAAGTACGACCTCCTCGCCGATCTGGCCAAGAGCTTCAACGCCTCCAAGGAGGCTCGGGCGGGTGGGTGCGCCTTCGTCCGGGTGCAGCGGGTGTCGTCCGGACTGGCCACCCAGGAACTGGCCGACGGTTGGCCCGGCGAGGCCACCAGCGGCCCACGCCCGGTGGTGTGGTCGCCCGCTGCCAGCTCGTGGGGTGCGGTGCTCAACGAGCGGCTGCGGGCCAAGGGCCAGCCCGCCATGGCGCCGCCGGCCAAGCCGTTCATGGTCACCCCGCTGGTGATCGCCATGCCCCGCCCCATGGCCGAGAGCCTCGGGTGGCCCGCCACCCCGATCGGCTACGCCGACATCCTCAAACTGGCGCAGGACCCGAGCGGTTGGGGGGCCAAGGGGCATCCCGAATGGGGCCCGTTCCGGCTCGGCAAGACCAACCCGAACTTCTCGACCAGCGGCCTGTCCGCCACGATCGCCCAGTACTACGCGGCCACCGGCAAGACCAGCGGCCTCACCGCCGAGGACCTCGCCCGCGCCGAGGTCGACGCCTTCGCCCGGGCCGTCGAGTCGGCTGTCGTCCACTACGGCGACACGACGCTCACCTACCTGAACAACTGGTACCGCAGTGACGCCCGCGGCACGGCGCTCACCTACACCTCGGCGGTGGCCGTCGAAGAGAAGTCGCTCATCGACTACAACCGCGGCAACCCCGACGGCATCCTCGAACCGGGCGAGCAGCCCCGGCCGCCTCGCGTGCCGCTCGTGGCGATCTACCCGAAGGAGGGCACGCTGTTCTCGGACAGCCCCTACTACGTGCTCGACGCGCCATGGGTCGACGCCAAGCAGAAGGAGGCAGCGCGCAAGTTCGAGACCTACGCCCAGCAGCCGGAGAACCAGCGCAAGGTCCTCGAGTTCGGCTTCCGCCCCGGCAACCCGCAGGTGCCGGTCAGCGCGCCCATCGACCGGGCCAACGGTGTGGACCCCAACCAACCCCAGAACGTGCTCGGCGTGCCCGACCCGGCCGTGCTGGTGCGGATCATCGACCTGTGGGGCCAGCAGCGCAAGGCGGCCAAGGTGATGCTGGTGATGGACGTCTCGGGCTCGATGGGCGACTCGGCCGATAAGTCGGGGAACACCAAGCTCGACCTGGCCCAGCAGGCGGCAGCCAACTCGCTCAGCCAGTTCAAGGCGGACGACATCGTCAGCCTGCGCATCTTCTCCACCGAGATCAGCCCGCGGGCGCCGACCGACTACGCCGACATCGTGCCGTTCGGCCCCATCTCCTCCAACCGCGAGGTGCTGGCCCAGAAGATCCGTAGCCTCATCCCCACCAAGGGCACGCCGCTGTACACGGCGACCGGCGACTCGTACACGCAGATGCGCGACAACTACGACCCGGACAAGATCAACGCCATCGTGCTGCTCACCGACGGCAAGAACGAGGACCCGCGCAACGACAACCTCGACGCCCTGCTCGCCACGCTGCGCAGCGGCAGCGAGGGCCAGGCCAGCCGGCCCATACGCGTGTTCACCATCGCCTACGGCAAGGACGCCGACCTCAACACGCTCGAACGGATCGCCCAGGCCACCAACGCCGCCGCCTACAGCGCCGTCGACCCCACCATCATCGACCGGGTCTTCACGTCGGTGATCAGCAACTTCTGACCGGACGTTCTTGTAAGCATCGACCACCGGAACGGTGGCTGAGGCTTACAAGAACGGAAGTCAGCCCAAGAACGATGTAGACCTTCGTCCGTGCTCGAGCGGCTGCCGGACAACATGCGGACGCCGGCCGTGGCGCGGGCGATCATGTCGCCGACCGGCATCCTCCTGGCGGGCGCCGGCGCATCGGTCGGCATCCTCGTCGGTGGTGGCGTCATCGGCGCCGTCGCCCTCGGCGCCTTCGCATGGACCGGCAAGCTGGTGGTGACCGTCCTCCGCAAGCGCCCGAAGGTCGAGCGCATCGACCCGTTCACCCTGCAGGACCCGTGGCGGAAGATGGTCATGCAGGCCCAGAGCACGGGCCGCCGGTTCGACGACGCCGTCACCCAGACCGACCCGGGGCCGTTGCACGACCGCCTGGCGACGGTGAGCCGGCGGGTCGACGCCGGCGTGGAGGACGCGTGGCGCATCGCCAAGCGGGGCCACGCCCTCGACCGGGCCGTGGCCGGGCTCGACCTCCCCGGCGTTCGGGCGCAGCTGGCCGAGGCGGAGAAGGTTGATGAGGACACCGCCGACCACGCCGCCACCGTGCGCGCCATCCGCAGCCAGCTGCAGGCGGCGGAGCGGCTGGCGGATGTGGCCGACGACGCCCGGTCGCGCCTCCGGCGCCTCAACGCCGAGCTCGAGGAGGCGGTGGCCCGCGCCATCGAGCTGTCACTGTCGGCGGAGAGCGCGGCCGCCGTCCAGCCCCTGAGCAGTGACGTGGACACCGTCGTGGGCGAGCTGGAGTCCCTTCGCCTCGCGCTCGAGGAGACCGATCCCGGGCGGGCCGCCGGCGCCATTTGAACCACAGCCGTCGGGGCGCGAGGCTAGGCGGCGATGACCGTGCTTCGCCGGCGCGTTCTCGTCCTCGTGGTCGTGCTGATGAGCGGCACACTCTCGGGGTGCCACGAGCTGTAC
>JBOGIC010000744.1:0-3383 GCA_050744985.1 Acidimicrobiales bacterium | reverse complement strand
TGCGGCGCGCCACGTCGGGGCTGCCGGCGATGACCCGGCTCACCGTCGCCATGCCCGACGGCGGCCGGGTGACGGTCGACTGTCCCGACCGGGTCGACGTCATGCCCGAGGTCGTCGCCCTCGCCGTCGACACTGTCGCGCGGATCCGCGACCGCTTCCCCGTCGCGCGCCAGGCCGTGTCACAGATCTCCTTCGACCACTCCGAGCCCGGGCTCCGTGAGTCGCAATGGTCGGGCCTGACCCACCTCAATCTGGCGGCCATCTACCTCAACGCCTCGCTCGCCTCGGCCGGTGGCCTGGTGGCGTTCCAGAACATCCGGGCCGCGGATCCGACGAGGCGACCGCCCGCAACGGTCCCGGCGCCGGCCACCTACGTCGACGGCGTGACCGCCCACGAGTCGTGGCACCGCATGGAGATGGCGTTCGAAGCGCGGTCGTACCGGGAGAGCATCGGGTTCCGCCGGCGGCTCGGTGAGCACTTCGGCGTCGCCACCCTGGAGCATGCGGTGCTCGGTGGCGGGCCGGCGGCGTCCTCAGCCTGGCGCGCCGCGCACGAGAGGCTGGTCGCCGAGGTGTCTGCCTACGGCGGTACGTCCCCGCGCGAGGCCACCGCCGAGCTGTTCAAGCTCTGGTGGTGCTGGCCGGATGCCGCCTGGTCGCCCGCGGTCCGGCGATTCGACGAGCTGCTCGCGACCCTGCCGCTCTAAGGGCCGCTCAAACCCGTGCGCCGCGGTGCCGATAACCCAAAGGTGGACTCGAACCACGCGCTGCGAGCCGGGCTCTGGGTCAGCCTCGTCCTGCTGCTCGTCGCCGGCGCCGTGGGCCTTGCCTTCCGCCCCATGACGCCGCAGGTCCGCGTCCCTCGCGCCGTCCCAGCCGCCGCCTTCGCCGGCAACGACGGCGGACCGGTGATCACCCCGGACCAGGCGCAGGAGGTCGTCCGGGCGGTCTGGCCGGTCCGCCAGCAGGCTCTCCGCGAGGGAGACACCGGCCTGCTCGAGAAGCTCGAAACCGGCTCGGCGCTGGCCGGCGACCGCCAGGCCGCTCGGGTCGGCGGGCTCCGCCACCAGTTCGCCGATACCGGTACGGTCCGCGTCAGCGTGCCGAGGCAGGACGCCTACCCCGCCCGGTTCCTGGCCGAGGTCCGCATCGAGCCGGACGGCCCCTACGTGGAGCTCATGGTGTTCGTCCGCACGGATCCGTCCGAGCCGTGGAAGATCGCCCTCGACTCGGGCTTCGACCCCCGGATCCTCGAGGGCGCGATGTGGCCCGACCCGGCCGTCGACCCGGACGGCTTCAACGTCGTTGGGGTGAATGACGGGGTCGACCCGGCGCGGCCCCACGCCGAGCTGGCCCGCTACTGGCAGGGCTGGGTGGACGAGGGCACGCCGCCCGCCGGCGCACCCTTCGCCGCCGGCGCCTGGACCACGTCGTTGGGCGCCGCGCTGCACGAGCGCAACCCGCAGGGCGGCCTCGCCGCCAACGGGCTGCTGGGCCGGTCCGCCTTCGACGCCCAACCGTCCGAAGGCGTGTTCACCTTCGGCCTGGCCGGCGGCGGCATGCTGTCGTGCTCCACCGTGCGCCAGCTGTCGACGTTCTCCTCGCCCAAGCCGAACATCCGCACCCGCCAGGACGCCTAGCAGCGGAACTGGGGGCCCGACGTCGCCCCGGGCATCTACCGCCAGGTCATCGAGCACGGCGTCTGGGAGGCCTGCATCGTCATCTCCGGCGACGCCACGGCCGCCCTGTCGGTCTTCGCCGGCCACCCCATGGCCGTCGGTGACGTCGCCATCCCCTGACGCCGTACGTTCCGGTCGATGACAACCGCCGCCGCCATCGAGGCGGAGCTGCGGGCCGCCGGCAACCCCGAGCGCGCCGAGGGTGAGCGCGCCTACCTGAAGAGCGACCTCGAGTTCGCCGGCTGCACCACCGCCGACGTCCGCCGCACCGTCAGGCGAGCGCATGCGGGCCGCAGCCGTGCCGATGTCGTCGGGCTGGTTGGCGCGTTGTGGTCGGCGTCGCTGTTCGAGTGCCGCCTGGCCACGGTCGAGCTGCTCACCCTGTCGGCGAGCGACCTCGAGCCCGGCGACATCGGGCTGGTCGAGCGCCTCATCCGTGAGTCCCGGACGTGGGCGCTGGTCGACCCGCTGGCGATCAACGTGACGGGCACGCTGGTGGCCGGGCACGCGGAGGTGGCGGCGGTCCTCGACCGGTGGGTGACCGACGACGACTTCTGGGTGCGCCGGGCGGCGATGCTCGCCCTGTTGCGGCCGCTGCGCGAGGGCGGCGGCGACCCCGACCGGTTCTTCCGGTACGCCGACCGGCTACTCGACGAGCGTGAGTTCTTCATCCGCAAGGCCATCGGCTGGGTGCTGCGGGACATGAGCCGCCGGCGCCCCGAGCTGGTGCGGGACTGGCTGGCGCCCCGCACGCACCGCGCTTCGGGCGTCACCATGCGTGAGGCGGTCAAGTACCTCGCACCCGGCGACCGCGACGCGCTGATGGCCGCGTACCGCGAGAAGTCGTTTACTCCGCGCCATTAGGGCTCTCAAGCCCCTCTTCTGCAGATCAATCGCCGGTGATCGGCGGGCAGTGGCCTAGCGGCGCACGCCGAGGTTGATGGCGCCGGCGTAGCCGCTCGTGGAGCCGGACAGAGCCAGCGTCGTCGAGCTGCCGCCGCCGCGGAAGATGCCGTCCTGGCTGTTGCGGGTGCGGTTGCCGGCATGGCCGGTGTAGGGCGCCACGGCGTAGACGGCGTCGTTGTCATCCTCGGCGAAGAACAGCTGCGACGTGTGCGTGGTCCCGTTGACCATCACCTTGAGGTGGATGTGCGTCGCCCGTCCCTGGTACCACCCCGGGTAGATCGTCTGGAACTGGACGCGCCCGTTGGCATCGCTGATCTGGACGCCGCGCAGGAACGTGCGACTCGACGCGCCGGCGCCGAAGCCCGAGTAGACGCCGCCCGCGTCTGCGTGCCAGATCTCGACGGTGGCGCCCGAGATCGGCGTGCAGGCGGAGGCGTCGAGCACGGTGAGCTCCAGCCGGAGCGGGACACCGGGCCGCCCGTCGGTCACGTCGGAGCGGACGGTCTCGCCGGCGATGTAGTACGGCCCCTCGGTCATCTCGGGCGTCAGGACGCACGTCGGCGCGGCGGCCGGTGCCGCGGCAGCGGGGGTGGTCGTGGTCGTGGTCGCGGTCACGGGCGCGGCCGTCGTCGGCGCGCCGGACGCCGTCGTCGAGGTCGTCGGCAGGATCCGTGGTCGGGTCGTCGGTCATGCTCGAAAGTGTCGACCCCGTCCATCCGAGACGGCTACGGGTCAGCTGGGAGCGCCGGGACGCGAAGGAGCCGCCGGAACCCGGCGGCTCGAGCTATCGCACTGCCG
>JBOGIC010000743.1:0-3552 GCA_050744985.1 Acidimicrobiales bacterium | reverse complement strand
CCGTACCGGTCGACACCCTCGTAGGCACGGACCGTGAACCCCATGCGGCGGTAGCGCTCCATCGCGGCATCCAGGTCGAGCACCGGCACGACCGGCGCCACCCGTGAGAACACGATCTCGCTCATGGCCGGCTCCTCCCGCTCCGCCTTGCCCCAACGACGATAGCGATGCGGTCACCGACCGAGTTCCGCGCCCCCCGGGCCCCGGAATCTCGCGGGATGCAAGGATGAAGCCGTGAACCAATCGTGCACGCACCTCGATCAGGCCGCCGATGTGACGCCGAGCGCCGATGGCTGCGAGGACTGCCTGCGCAGCGGCGGCCGGTGGGTTCACCTGCGCGTGTGCATGTCGTGCGGCCACGTCGGCTGCTGCGACAGCTCGCCCAGCCGCCACGCCCGCGCCCACTTCGCCGCCGCGCAGCACCCGATCGTGCAGTCGTACGAACCGGACGAGGACTGGTGGTGGTGCTACGTCGACGAACTGGCCTTCATGGTCGATGGCGCGCCCTCGTACTCGCACCCCTGAGGAGGTCAGGGCGCGAGCGCCGCCACGGCGAGCGCCACCTTCGCTACCCTTGCCCGCGAGTTCGGGAACGAGGGGGAGGTCGCGGTGCGTCCATCGTTGCGTTGGTTGGTCGCGGCGGCGGCGGGCATGTTGGCAGTATCGACCGGGGTGGCCGGCGCGGCGAAGGAGATCAACCCGGTGGTCACGTCGGCGGTGCAGGTGAGCACCGACCCCAATCCGACGCGCGGCTATTCCACGCCGCAGATCGCGCTCAATCCCGATTCCGGGGTTCTGGTCATCGCCGACTGCGACGCGCGGAACACGAAGATCCTGACGGTCTACCGCGCCAACGACGACGGCCGCTCGTGGGCCCTGGTCGGGGACCCGATGCTCAAGCCGTGGACCGACGTGTGCGGCAACCCGGACTCCAACATCGACCACACGATGACCTACGACAAGAACGGCGTGCTCTACATCGCCTGGCAGGCGAACGACCCGCGGTTCAGCAACCTGCCGAAGCCCGACCGGCCGATGTCCATCTTCCTGGCCAAGTCGACCGACGACGGCAGCACGTTCGACACGGTCAAGGTGTACGACGCGCCGGAGGCGCCGGAGGCCGACCGCGGCCTCAAGCGCAATGACCGGCCGTGGGTCGCCGTCGACCCCAACAACCCGCAGTACGTCTACGTGTCGTGGATGCAGTTCCACACCAATGACGACGTGCCCTCGGGCAACAAGGCGCTCCTCGCCGCGTCGAGTGACGGTGGTAAGACCTTCGCCAAGCCGTTCAGCCTCCGCGAGGCCGACCCCCAGGGGTCCTACGAGGCACGACCGGCGGTGGACGGCGAGGGCGTCGTCCACATCATCTCGGCCGGCCGAGGCCGCGCCGTGGACCCGAACGCCCCGCCGCCCATCCGCAACGTGCTGTACCGCTCCTCCGGAGACCACGGCGCGACATGGACCGAGCCCAAGGAGATCGAGCAGGCCAACGCCGGGTTCTCCTTCAACCGCAAGTGGGCGCTGAAGGCCGACCCCAACAGCGACAACCTCTACGCCGTGTGGTACGGCACTCCGGACCCCCGCGCCACCCGACCGGCGGCCGACCGGGACATCTACATGCGGATCTCGTACGACTCCGGCGCCACGTGGACCGACCGTATGGTGATCAACACCGACGCCGACCTCATCAACGTCCAGCACTACGACCCGAGCATCTCCATCGCCCCCAACGGCCGACTCGACGTGGTCTGGTACGACGGGCGCAACGGCGCCCAACCCGAGGTCGACCTGCCCAGCGGCAACTCCGGCGGCTACCAGGACGTGTACTACCGGTACTCGACCGACGGCGGCCGGACGTTCTCCGACGAGATCAAGGTCACCGACCGGATCATCGACCGCAACTACGGCGTCTGGTCGAACAACAACCACGTGCACGGTCCGATAGGCATCGTCTCGACCGACGAAACCGCCTACATCACGTGGCAGGACAGCCGAAACGGCCAGAACATCGGCTCGGCGGACGACACCTACTTCGCGGCCGTGCACCTGTACGGCATCGACACCGCCGCCGAGGACGAGTCGGGCGTGCCCCGGCCGGTGCTCATCGGCGCCGGGTTGGCCATTGGCATGGGCATCGCCATGCTCGTCGTCTACGCCGCCTCCCGCCGCGGCCCGGCCACGCCGTAAGGGCCCGCACGCTCGTACTGGGCCGGCCGCGCCGTTGGGTAGCCTGGTCGCAGGCGCGCGATGGGGGTGGTCGCAATGTGTCGAGCAGGCCGGCTGGTGGCGGACTTCCGAGCGGGCACGCGTGACGTGCCGCAGGTGCCCGACATCGTGGCGCGATCGCTGACGGAGACCGTGGACGGCGCCTGGGTCGTCTGGGCTCACAAGGTGGCCCGGTCCGCCGGGGTCGAACCGGGGCTGTTCATGCCCCTCACCCGCGGTATGCCGTATCCCGCCGATGCGATCGCCGAATGCCGGAACATGCCCGGCCACGACGCGCCGCAGCGGCGGTGCAAGTGCGGGTTCCACGCTGTGTCGCACCCGCTGCCGGCGGGGGGGCTCGCCGGCCTCGTCCATCTCCAGGTGGCGCTGTCCGGCCGGATCCTGGCCTTCGAGTTGCCGTCCTCGCCGCTACCGCAGAGGCCGGGCGCAGCCGCGTTCCCGACGGCGGACTGGCCCATGGACGCGCTGCTGTTCCGTGCCTCGCGCCAGACCGTCGTGCGCGTGGACGGCCACGATTCCCCGCCGCCCCCGGACGATCCCGAGGGCCGGCTCGTCGTTGTCTCCGGACGCCAGCCCCGCGGCGCCGGCCCGTGCCGGCTCCGGCTGCCCCTCGCCCCACCCCCGGTCGTCACCGTCACCGACGACGTCGGAGCGTGCCGGCTCGCCGGGCGGCCCGACGTCGACGCCGTCCTCGCCCCGGCGTAGCGATCACCCGGCGGCGGCGACCGCCGCGTCGGCCACTCCCGAATGACTCGCGGAAACGGTCCCTCCACGGGCCACTTGCGCGGAGTAAAAGGTCAGCGCGGCGTCAACGCGGAGGCGGAAGTGCTCGGCGCACGGCGCGGACGAGCCGTGTCGGCGGTGGCGCCCAGGGCTCCCGGTCATGGGGATCCCACGCGTATGCCGGGGTGGCGCCACAGAGGAGCTGCGCAGTGAGCTCCGGGAGGCGCAACTCGTCGGCCGACCAGCGGTACAGCTCGGTGAGGCGCGGGGCTATCACGCCCAAGTCGAGGATCCGCCCGACGGTGTGCTCCTCGGCGATGTAGTCGTCGAGCGCACCCTCCAGCGGGTAGCGGTTCGGTAGGACCCGCGACAGCGAAAGAAAGATGCCGGTCATGGCACGCCGCGGGTCGCCAAGCCATCGGGCGATCGGCGCGAGCCAGGAGAGCGCGAGCCGGGGTGCGGCGACGAGGGCGTGGGCGTACAGCAGGCGAACCAGGACGAGGTTGATGAAGAACCGCTCGACGCGGTTCTCGCGCTGTGCCAGGTCGCGGTGGTCGAGATACGCAGTGACGATGGTGATGTTGTGGGCCAGGTACCAGG
>JBOGIC010000742.1:0-8110 GCA_050744985.1 Acidimicrobiales bacterium | reverse complement strand
CACTACGACCACGGGGGCCGCACGGCTGTGGACAACGGGGTCCTGCTCTGTCCCCGCCACCACACCTGCGTCCACGAGGGTGGCTTCGGGATCACCGGCGACGCCAACGGCGTCACCGTCTTTCACCCGGCCCGACGGCACCGTGATCGGTTCCACGCAGGCTGGACCGCTTGCGTAAATCGGACCGCCCGACTTCGGCACCAGTCCGCCGCTCGGCCTTCGGCCCTTCGCAACAGGGGTCAGGTCATCCGCAGGACTTGGGGTGTGAAGACTTCGTGCGCCGGGTGAAACGTGACTTCTGGGGCAACGTTGATCTCAAGCTTGGCCATAGCCGGCCCCAGACGGTCGTCACCGAAGGCTTGGAAGGCCTCCTCACTCTCCCACGCGTCGATGTTGTGGTTGTCCTCGCCCTCCCACCACGTCAGGTGTGCGTAGCCCCCGTCGGGCGGGCTCTCAAGCCACCCAACCTCTGCTCGTATGGCGTCGTACTGCTCCGGCGACACACCTCGAAGGATGATTTACACAACAACGGCCATGCTGTCCTCCAATTCGTCAGTACGGCGGTCTGGCGACCTGACGGTACTCATCTCCAGGTTGACGAGCACCGGCCCCCCGGCCCGGGGACGTGCGGAATCACGTTCGCCTAGCTGAGCGGGAGCAGGTCGACGTCGTAGTCACTGAAGCGCCGATCGACGCTGACCAGCGTGAGACCGTCGGCGGCGGCTTGCGCGATAAGGACGCGATCGAAGGGGTCGGAGTGATGGAGGGGGAGTGCTCCGGCCGTGACGGCATGCTCAGCCGAGATCGGCAAGGCATCGAACTCGTTGGCCGCCAACGCGCCGATGAGATCGTCGGGCGCATCCAGGCGGCCGGAGGCCTTGTTGAGCGCGATCTCCCAGGCGGTCGCGGCGGAGACGACGACCTCGGTGTCGGCATCCGCGATGGCCCTAGCCGCCGACCGCGGCAACAGGGGATCGTCGGCCAGCCACCACAGCAGGATCTGCGTGTCGAGGAGAAGCCTCATCCCTTCTCGCCGCGGAACGCAGCGGCAACGTCCTCGGGGAGGGCAGCGAAATCACGGTGAGTGCGAACGCGCCCGGCCCAGTAGCCGGGGCGGCGCTCGGAGCGCGGCCGCGGCGGCACGAGACGAGCAACCACATGCCCGGCCCGTGCGATCTCGATCTCGTCGGTCTCACCGGACTCGACGGCCGCGACGAGTCGGGACAGATTCGTCTTCGCGTGATGTATGTTCACTCGCACGGGGCGTCAACCTAGCTAGGCTAGCTAACCTACGCAAAGCCGAGGCGGCCTTTTGCGCCGACGCTCGGCAGCACGGAGGAACGCCTGAGGCGCGCACGGCGTGCTTCGGTTGGCCGGGCCGTGATGTCGGCACGTTTCCGGGTAGGGACACCGTATGCCCGCGAATGCGCCGCCGCGCGAGGATCCTCGCGTCCTGTCGTTGGTGCTCGCCGGGGGTGAGGGCAAGCGGCTGGCACCGCTGACGGCCGACCGGGCCAAGCCGGCGGTTCCCTTCGCCGGCCATTACCGCCTCGTCGACTTCGTCCTCTCCAACCTGGCCAACGGCGGGTACCTGAAGATCCTCGTCCTCACCCAGTACAAGAGCAACAGCCTCAACCTTCACATCGCCCGGACGTGGCGGCTGTCGACGTCCCTCGGTGCCTACGTGAGTCCGGTTCCGGCCCAGATGCGGAGCGGGCCCGAGTGGTTTGCCGGCTCGGCCGACGCGATCTTTCAAAGCCTCGACCTGATCGAACAGGAGCGTCCCGACTACATCTGCGTCTTTGGTGCCGACCACGTCTACCGGATGGATCCACGCCAGATGGTCGAGCAGCACATCGCGTCGGGCGCAGGAGTCACGGTGGCAGGCGTCCGGCTGCCGATCGATCAGGCCAGCGCATCCGGGGTCATCGAGCCGGGCGACGGCACGGCCATTCGCAGTTTCACGGAGAAGCCGTCCGACCCCGCCGGCTTGCCCGACGACCCTGATCACGTCCTGGGCTCCATGGGCAACTACGTGTTCACGGCGCGGACACTGGCCGAGGCCGTGCAGGCCGACACGGCCAACGACGACTCCGAGCACGACGTCGGCGGCGACCTCATTCCCATGCTCGTCGACGAAGGTGCGGCCCACGTCTACGACTTCACCGGCAACCGTGTGCCCGGCGAGACCGAGCGGGACCGCGGCTACTGGCGGGACGTCGGCACCCTCGACGCGTTCTACGACGCACACATGGACCTCGTGTCCGCCGACCCACCGTTCACGCTCGACAACGAGCGCTGGCCCATATTCACGTCCGCGCCCGCTCTTCCGCCGGCCAAGTTCGTTTTCGAGGGCGTGGAAGGGACGGGCCGGGTCCTCGATTCGTTGGTCTGTTCCGGCGTCGTCGTCCTCGGCGCCACCATCGAAAGCTCGGTCATCGCCCCGGGCGCCGTGGTCAACTCCGGCGCTCGGGTGGAGCGCTCGGTGCTCATGCACAAGGTGGTCGTCGGACGGGATGCCGTGGTTCGCAACGCGATCATCGACAAGGACGTGGAGGTGCCGCCCGGCACGACCATCGGCGTGGACCACGACGCCGACCGCCAACGATTCACCGTGTCCGAGAACGGGATCGTGGTCATCGGCAAGGGCGAGAAGATCTCCAGCTGACCTGAATCGGAGGGTCCGACATGACGGACAAGCACGTGCATTTCCAGCCGCGAGGCGGGATGGCGGGCGGGAGCGACGCGCCCATCCTCCTTGCCATCGCCGGAGACAGCGGGACAGGAAAGACCACCATCACCCAAGGGCTCGTCGAGGCGCTCGGGCGGGAGCGCATCACCTCTGTCGGGGCCGACGACTATCACCGCTACGACCGGGAGGAGCGCAAGTCGCTCCCGTTCACGCCCCTGCACCCTGAGTGCAACTACGTCGACATCATGGAGCAGCACCTGCACCATCTGGCGCTCGGGCAGCCGATCCTGAAGCCCATCTACGACCACGACACGGGCACGCTGGACCGCCCGGAGTACGTCGAGCCGCGGGAGATCGTGATCGTCGAAGGTCTCCTCCCTCTCCACACGAAATCGTCCCGGGCCGCGTTTGACATCGCCGTGTACCTCGACCCGCCCGAAGACATCCGCATTGCCTGGAAACTGAAGCGGGATACGAGCAAACGCGGTTACACGGAGGATGAGGTCCGAGAGGACCTCAAGAAGCGAGAGCCCGAGTCGGAGGAGTTCATCCGCCCCCAGCGCGCCCATGCCGACATCGTCATTCGGTTCGCCCCCATCGAGGAGCGAGGCGAGACGCCCGACGACCCGCTCAGCGCCACCCTCTTGCTCCGGCCGACGATCAGCCATCCCGACCTGCCGGCGATCCTGAGCGACGATACGCGCGAGGCCATCCACCTCAAGCTGACGCGCGACGACGACGGCAAGCCCGTCGACGCCGTGCACATCCACTCCTATGCGGACCGGGATGTGACGAAGCGGGTCGAAGAGGCCATCTGGGACGAGCTCGACGTGGACGCGCCCGTTCCGGACTCGCTCGGCCGCCTCAACGGAGACGAGCGCGATGAGCCGTTGGCCCTCACCCAGCTGATCCTGCTGTACCACCTCATTCAGGCCCGGCAGTCCACCGGCCACGGTTGAGCGGGCCGGGGCACACACCTGTGGCCGAGGACATCGGCGAGGACATCGCGGAGGAGGCGAGGCGAGACCCGCTCGTCATCGTCTCCAACCGCGGGCCGGTGGAGCACGAACGGTCGAGCGGCAAGCGCACCGCCGAGCGGGGCCACGGTGGGCTCGTGACGGCCCTCGGCGGACTCGCCTCCCATTTCGAGGGTGCCGTGTGGATCTGCGCCGCCCTGAGCGACGAGGACATCGCCGTGTCTCGGGAGCACGACGGGGGCGCTTTTGACCTCGAAGGCGATGGTCCGGCGCTGCGCATCCGCATGGTCGAGCTCGATCCCGACGCCCAGCGGAAGTTCTATGCCGTCATCGCCAACCCCCTCCTGTGGTTCATCCAGCACTACCTCTGGGACCTCAGCGACGAGCCGGACATCACCCGCCGCGAGCACGACGCCTTCGACCACGGCTATGCACCGGTGAACGCGCGATTCGCCGAAGCGGTGGCCGAGGAGGTCGAAGCGCTCGGCGGACGGGCCACCGTGATGGTGCAGGACTACCACTTCTACCTGGTGGCGGAACAGGTTCGGGCCCGGTGCCCGGAGGCCTTTCTCCACCATTTCGTCCACATCCCGTGGCCGCACCCCGACGCCTGGCGGGTGTTGCCGCCCAGGATGCGTGAGGCGATATTCCACGGCCTGCTCGGCAACGACGTCGTCGCATTCCACTCGCAGCGCTCGGCCCGCAACTTCCTCCTCTGCTGCCAGGAGTTGCTCGGGCTCCGGGTCGACCTCGACCGGCACACCGTCGACGTCGACGACCGCACGGTCGCCACCCGATGGCACCCCATCTCGGTCAACCCCGAGGAGCTGGAAGCCAAGGCCGCGTCACCGGCCGTCGCCGAACACGAACGGCACCTGGCCGAGAAGCGGCGCGAGCACCTGCTGCTGCGCGTCGACCGGGCCGACCTCAGCAAGAACATCCTGCGGGGCTTCCGGGCCTTCGACACGATGCTCGATGACCATCCGGAGCTGGCCGAGCGGGTCACGTTCCTGGCCCTCCTGCAGCCGACCCGGGAGGATGTCGAGCAGTATGCGGTGTACATGGAAAAGATCCGCAGGCTGGTGGCCGACATCAACCTCAAGCACGGTACCGACGACTGGCAACCCATCGACCTCGACGTGGAGGGCGACTTCGACCAGGTGGTCGCGGCCTACAAGCTCTTCGACGTTCTCGTCGTCAACGCCGTCTTCGACGGCATGAACCTCGTGGCGAAGGAGTCCGTCCTGGTGAACCAACGCGACGGGGTGCTGGCCCTGTCGGAGAACACCGGCGCGTTCGAAGCGCTGGGGAAGTTCGCGGTGACCCTGCACCCGTTCGACATCCAGCAGCAGGCCGACGCCCTGTTCGACGCTCTCACCATGGACCGCCAGGAACGACGGGACCGTCTCGAGGCGTGCGCCTTCATCGTGCGCGAGAACGACATCGCCAAATGGCTGCGCGAGCAGCTCCGCGACGTGCGTCGGTTCAGCGACGAGCGGGTCAGGCCTTCGAGTGGAGGCCGCTGAGCTCGCCGAGCAGCTCGTGGCAACGGATGGCCCGCTGCCGGTCCTGTTCCTGGACCTCTCGGATGAAGGTCGCGATGTCCTCGTGGTCGTGGGCGTCGTCGAGGTACTTGCCGTACACCTCCGCGCCCTGAAGGGCGTGGTACTGGATGCTCACAAGGTCGTAGAAGATGTCGTCGGTGGGCGCGTGTTCGTTCGCCACTCCAACCTCCTGCGGGTAGTTGTGCGTTGTGGACCTGCACGTTCCTTACCCAGGATCGGGGCGGGGATCAGGCCCGTCGCCCGCCGTCTGGAACACCGAGATAAGAATCGCGGATCGTGGCGGACTATCGATCCGACGGCGGTGCCCACGGCGAGGCAGAGATGCTGCTGCTCGGTGGATCGATGACGGAGGTCGTGCGGGTCGGCGATACCGTCCGTCGCCCGGTCGGGCGTTGGACCCCCGCAGTCCACGACCTGCTCCGCCACCTCGAGGATGTCGGCTTCGACGGCGCTCCTCGCGTCCTTGGTTTCGACGACCGGGGGCGGGAGGTGCTGACGTACCTACCGAGCGATGACTCACCGCGATGGTCGCGCGCGGCCCTTGAAGGCGCCGGCCGCTTGGTGCGACGGCTGCACGACGCCCTGGCGGATTTCGTCCCCCCGTCCAATGCCGTGTGGCGCCATCCGTCGATCGGCCAGCACGCGGCCGGCGGCCCGATCGGCCACAACGACCTGCAACCGGCCAACACGGTCTATGCCGACGGCGTTCCGTACGGCTTCATCGACTGGGACCTCGCCGGGCCGGCATCACCGCAGTACGACGTGGCGCTCGCCGCCATCACGTTCACCCCATTGCATCATGGCGAACGGTTCCGCCCCCCAGGGTGTCCGAACGCCGCAGAACGAATCGCCCGCCTCCGGGCCTTCTGCGACGCCTACGGCGTCGAAGATCGGCTGGCTCTCCTCGACGCCGTCGAGCGCCTGCAGCGCGAGGATCTCCGGGAGATGCGGGAATTCGGGCCGCGAGGTATCTCGCCGTATCAGAAGTTCTTCGCCGGCGGCGAGTACCGCTTCGTCACGTGGGACCACGAGTGGCTGCTCGCCCACCGCGGCGAGTTGGAGCGGGCGCTCCTGGATGCGGGCTGACTACGGGATGCTGGCACCGAGGGCGGCACGGCGACGGCAGCTCCCTTCGAGATGACGCCCGCCGTCTCGGCCGTCGCGCTGGCGAGCGGTGTGACGCTGTCGTACGCGGCGACGGGTGATCGCTCCGGCCCGGTGGTGGTGTTGCTTCCCGGGCCCACCGACTCGTGGCGCTCCTATGCGCCGGTGCTGGCCGCGCTCCCGTCGTCCGTCCGTGCGATCGCGGTCTCGCAGCGGGGCCACGGCGACTCGGGCAAGCCGGCCACGGGCTATGGGGTGGAGGACTTTGCGGCCGACGTGGTCGCTCTTCTCGATGCCCTCGGCATCGAGCGGGCGTGCTTGGCCGGCCACTCCGGATCGTGCCTGGTCGCCCGCCGGGTCGCCATCGACCATCCCGAGCGGGTCGACGGTTTGGCGCTCGAGGCGTCACCGACGACGCTCCGCGGCGACGAGGCTCTCACCGGCCTCGTGGAGTCGGTTGTCGCCAGCCTGCAGGAGCCGATAGATCCGGCCTTCGCCCGCTCCTTCCTGGCCGACACGTCGACGGGAAAGCTGGCACCCGAGTTGCGCGACCAGCTCGTCGACGAGCTGCTGAAGGTCCCGCCCCGGGTGTGGAAGGAGATGTTTGCCGGGCTGCTCGCCTACGACGACCTGGCCGAGCTCGGCGGGATCACCGCACCAACCCTGCTGGTGTGGGGCGACGCCGACCGCGTCGTTCGGCGCGACATGCAGGACATGCTGCGCGCGCGCATACCGGGCGCGGAGTTGCTGGTGTACGGCGGGATCGGGCACACCCCGCGGTGGGAGGACGCGAAGCGCTTCGCGGCCGATCTCGCGACTTTCGTCGACCGCGTTCGACGCTTCAGGATCGGGTAGCGCGAGCCCGCTTGGCGGCGAGGGCACGGGACGCCGCTTCGAGGTTGGCGGTGTCGAAGCCGGCGGGAGCACGTCCGCCGGCCACCAGGGCCCGCACAAGGTGGGCTTGGGCGCCTCGCACTTGGGGATCCGGCGCATCCGTACCACGACGGCGTGGAGGACCGGCGTGGACCGGCATCGGGCCGCCGAGGCCGGCGCCGGCGGCGATCGCGTCGAGTTCGGCGTTCAGCTCGGCGGTGGGGGGGAACCGGTTGTCGCGCTCCAACATCACCCCGGGGATGGACGCCCGGGCCGCGACCTCGCGGAGCAGGTCGAGGACGGGCGAAGGGACAGGGTGGGCGTGGGTGTCGTGGTAGCGGCCGCCCCGTTCGACTCCGCCCGCGACGTGAACGTAGGCCCAGGCGTTCAAGGGGGAGCCGCTCGAGGAGGGCGACGGGGTCGAACCCGTGATTTCGGGCGTTGGCGTACACGTTGGCCACGTCGAGCAACAGGAGCGCACCGGTGCGGTCGAGCAGCTCGGTGATGAAGTCCGCCTCGGCGATCTCGGGCGACGCCCATTCGAACAGGCTGGCGATCGGCTCGAGCGCCAGGGGCACGGGGAGGCAGTCGACGGCGACGTTGACGTTGGCGACGAGGGTCTCGAGTGACGCCCGGGGTGCGGGCGACGGGGAGGAGATGACCGGCGTCGATGCCGCCCGCCCGGACGAACGCGATGTGCTCGCTGACGAGTGGCGCATCGACCGCCGCGGCCAGCCGGGCCAGGTGGGCGAGTCGCGTGGGCGCCGGCCGCTCGGCGCTGCCCAGCGACAGCTTCACGCCGTGGGGCACGACCGCCAGCCCTCGGCGGTGGGCCTCGACGAGGGCGAGGGGTACCGCGCCGGGATCGGGCACCGCCTCGGCCACGACCTCCACGAACC
>JBOGIC010000741.1:0-4808 GCA_050744985.1 Acidimicrobiales bacterium | reverse complement strand
AGCGAGGCCGCCGCCCGCATGGGCGCCCTCGCCGGCGCCGACCCGATGCTGATCAGCTGCCAGTCGGCGACGATGCCGGTCCTGCGGTAGCCCCCGTCGTACTTGGCGCCACGGGGATCACCAGGTCGGCGAGCACCGGACGGTGGTCGCTGCTGCGGCCGACGCCCTCGCAGGCATCGAGCACGCCGATCTGCGGCGACACGAGAACGTGGTCGATGCGAAAGAGGGGCGGGATCACCCGGCCGCCCCGCGGCCAGGTGGTGGCGATCAGGCCGCGGCCCGCGTCCACGTGGGCATCGCGCAGGCCGGCGGCGAGCACGTCCCGGAACGGCTGGTGCCCGTAGGTGGCATTGAAGTCGCCGGCCATGATGACGGGGCCGTCGCACGCCCGCACGGCGTCGCGCAAGTCGCGCATCTGGGCCTTGAAGACCGGGATCCAGCGCGACCGCATCGCCGCCCGGGCATGCACGTTGAAGACCCGTACCGGCGTGCCGCCGACCTCCACGGTCGCCCGTGCCATGGGCAGGCCGCCCGGCTCCCACGTCTCGGCGTCCGCCAGCGGGTGCTTGCTCCAGATGCCGGCGCCGAACGATCCGGGCCGGGTGTCCACGTACGAATACGGGAAATCGTCGAACGCCCCGGTGGCCTTGAGCATGATCAGGTGCTCGGCCGACAGCTCCTGCAGCAGGAGGACATCGGCGCCGAGCGTCGCCAGTTCCAGCCCGAGCGGGGTGGAGTCGGGACTGTGGGAGCGGACGTTCGACGACACCACCCGGAGGCGTGTGCCCGGCCCGTCGGGGACGTCGCGGCGCCGGCTGCGCAGCTCGGCCCGCGTCCACACCAGATGGGCGGCGGCCACCGACGCCGACACGGCGGTGAGCGCCTTGCGCCGGCTGAGGACACCGAGGGCGAGGGCGCCGTAGGCGGGGAGGTACACGAACGGCGTGCCGGCATTGGCCATCGACAGCAACGGGTGACGGTCGAAGCGGGCGAGCCGGGCAGCGGCGATGCCCGCGACGGGAACGGCGGCGATCCACCCGGCCGCGGCGGCGCGGCGGCCCGGTGGTGGAAGCCTCTTCATGCCGCCATCATGCCTGGCGGAGGGGGGCTACCGTTCGCGCCGCGTGCTCGCCGCCGCCGAAACCGGAGCTGCCCTGGGCCTGCCTGCCATCGCCGGCCTGCTCGTGGCCATGGAGGCGGGCGTTCCCATCCCGATCCCGTCCGACATCATCCTGCTGGTGCTCGGCGAGCGCACCCAGGCCGGCAACTTCCCCCTCCTCCTCGTCGTCGTGGCCCTCGAACTGGTGGCGGCGGTGGGCACGGCGTGCCTGTTCTTCCTCATCCGTGGGCCGGGACGGGCGTTCGTCACCCGGGTCGGGCCCCGGGTCGGCCTCACCCACGACCGCCTGCGCCGCGCCTCGGCCCTGATCGAGCGCAAGGGCCGCCCCGCCCTCCTCATCGGGCGGGCAACGCCGGGGTTGCGGACGGTCACCGTCGCCGCCGCCGCCACGTCGACCGTCCCGGCGGCCCGGGCCCTGCCGGCCCTGATCCTCGGCAGCAGCGTGTTCGTGCAGCTGCACCTCGTGCTCGGCTACCTGTTCGGCCCCGTGGCCCGCGAGGCGGTCCACCAGGCCACGGGGCCGGCGATCGCGGTGCTCGTCGCGCTGGCTCTCGTCGGCGTGTTCGTGTGGATCCGCCGCCGGGGCCGGCGAGACGGAGCCCAGGCGGCCACGGAGGCGTGCTGTCCGGTGTGCCTGGCGCTCGGCAAGCTCGCGCCCGGCACGTTCGGGCTCGAGGCCCTCGAGCCCGCCACGGGTTGACGAACCCCGACTCGCTCCCTAATCTTCATAAATCCGATCTACATACTCAGGTTTCAAGGTTGCGGCGGCAACCCTCCTGCTCCTGGTGGCCGGCGCGTGCGGCGGGTCGTCAGAGAGCGGAACATCGGCGACCGCGGGAGGATCCGAGGCGCCAACGACGGTGCGCCTCGGCTTCTTCCCCAATGTCACCCACGCCACGGCGCTGGTGGGCGTCGAGAGCGGCACGTTCCAAGAGGCGCTCGGGCCCAACCGCCTGGAGACGAAGACATTCAACGCCGGTCCGGCGGCGGTCGAGGCCCTCTTCTCCGGTGCGCTCGACGCGACCTACATCGGCCCGAACCCGACGATCAACGCCTACGCGCAATCGCAGGGCCAGGCCGTGCGCATCATCTCCGGCGCCACGTCAGGCGGCGCGTCGCTCGTCGTGAAACCGGGCATCAACGACGCCGCCGGTCTGAAGGGCAAGAAGGTCGCCTCGCCCCAGTTGGGCGGCACCCAGGACGTCGCCCTGCGCTCCTGGCTTCGCGAGAAGGGCCTCAAGACCGATCCCCAGGGAGGCGGTGACGTCTCGATCCTGCCGCAGGAGAACGCCCAGACCCTCGAAACCTTCCGGGGCGGTCAGATCGACGGCGCCTGGGTGCCCGAGCCCTGGGCCACCCGCCTCGTGCAGGAGGGCGGCGGCAAGATCCTGGTGGACGAGCGCACGCTGTGGCCCGGCGGGGACTTCGTCACGACGCATCTGATCGTGCGCACGAAGTACCTCAAAGAGCACCCCGACGCCGTGCGGCGGCTGATCGAGGGCCAGGTCAAGGCCAACGAGTTCGTCAACGCGAACCCGGCCGAGGCCCAGCGCCTGGTCAACCGGCGGATCACCACGCTTACCGGCAAGGGCCTGCCCGCCGCGGTCATCGAGGGCGCCTGGTCGAGCATGAAGTTCACCAACGACCCGATCGCCACGTCGCTGGCCACCTCGGCCAAGCACGCCGAGGAGCTCGGCCTTCTCGATCGGGTCGACCTGAAGGGAATCTACGACCTTGCCGTCCTCAACGAGGTCCTCAAGGGCACCGGCCAGCCGGAGGTCAAGTCATGACGACGATTGAAGCTCCCGTCCTCGCCCCGCCGACGACGGCGGTCGCCCTGGCGGCGGTCTCGAAGGCGTTCGGCCACGGCCATGACCGTGTGATCGCCCTCGACGGCATCTCGCTCGACGTGCGGAAAGGCGAGTTCGTCTGCGTCGCCGGTGCCTCCGGCTGTGGCAAGTCGACGATGCTCAACCTGATCGCCGGGCTCGACCGGCCGACGGTCGGCGACGTGCACGTCGAGGGCCGGCCCGCCCTGATGTTCCAGGACCCGGCGCTGTTCCCCTGGCTGTCGGTCCGCGACAACGTCGCCATGCCCCTACGGCTGGCCGGTGTGGGCCAGGCGGAGCGGCTGCGCCGGGCCGGCGAGCTGCTCGACGCGGTGCACCTCGGCGACCAGGGCCACCGCCAGCCCCACGAACTGTCCGGCGGCATGCGCCAGCGCGTGGCGCTGGCCCGGGCCCTGGCGCAGAAGGCCGACATTCTCCTGATGGACGAGCCCTTCGGCGCCCTCGACGCCATGACGCGCGACCTGTTGCACGACGAGCTGGAGCGCATCTGGACCGACACGCGGGGCGCCCTCACGATCGTGTTCGTCACCCACAACGTGCGCGAGGCGGCCCGCCTGGCCGACCGCATCGTCATGCTCACCAGCCGTCCGGGTCGGGTCGCCGCCGAGTTCGATGTCGACATCGCGCGGCCGCGCCGCATCGACTCCCGTGAGGTCTCCTCGCTCGCCGCCGACGTCACCGACCGCCTCCGTGCCGAAGTCAGTCGCCATGGCCGTTAGGGAGCGCGACCTCGCCACGCAGATCGCGGGCCTCGACGCGCTCGAGGAGGCGATGGGGCGCCCGCCCAGCCGCACCCGCCGGGTGTGGTCGGCGGCGTGGCCGAAGCTGGCGGCCATCGTCATCGCGCTGGCGGCATGGCAGGCGATCTACCTGTCGGGGTGGCGGCCACCGTACGTGCTGCCCTCGCCCGCGACCGTGTTCGGGGAGCTGGCCACCCTTTTCCGCGAGGGCACGATCTGGAAGCCCGTCGCCATCACCATGCAGCGCGCCCTGCTCGGGTATGCGATCGCCGTGGTGGTGGGGACATCCCTCGGGCTGGCCGTCGCTCGCGTGCGGCCTCTGCGCACCGCCATCGGCTCGCTCATCACCGGGCTGCAGACGTTCCCGTCGATCGTCTGGTTCCCGGTCGCCATTCTCATCTGGGGCCTGAACGAACAGGCGATCCTGTTCGTCGTCGTGCTCGGCGCCGCGCCGTCGATCGCCAACGGTGTGCTGACCGGCGTCGACCACGTTCCGCCCCTGCTGGTCCGGTCCGGGCGCAGCATGGGGGCGCGGGGCATGGCGCTGTACCGCCACGTCGTGCTCCCGGCGTCGCTGCCGACGTTCGTCGCCGGCCTCAAGCAAGGGTGGGCGTTCGCCTGGCGCAGCCTCATGGCGGGCGAGTTGCTCGTGATCGTGGCCAGCCGGCCGTCGATCGGCCAGCGGCTGCAACTGTCCCGCGAGTTCCAGCGGGCGGCTGACCTCTACGCCTGGATGATCGTGATCCTGATCATCGGCATCGTCGTCGACTTCCTGTTCGGCAAGGTCGACCACCGCATCCGCCGGCGACGGGGGCTCATCGACCCGGCCACATGACGCAGGCGTCATGATGGCGCCGTGTACATCTCGGCCAAGGTCGACTACGGCACGCGTGCGTTGCTCGCCCTGGCCCAGGCCGCACCCGGCACCAACGTCAAGGGCGAGGCACTGGCCGCGAGCCAGGGCCTGCCGGTCCGGTTCGTCGAGAACATCATGGTGTCGCTGCGCCACGCCGGCCTCGTGGCGTCGCACCGGGGCGCCGACGGTGGCTACCGCCTGAGCCTGCCCCCGTCCGAGGTCTCCGTCGCCGACGTCATCCG
>JBOGIC010000740.1:0-4031 GCA_050744985.1 Acidimicrobiales bacterium | reverse complement strand
ACCAACAACGGTGCGGCGAGCGCCACCGCCGCCGCAATGGTGACCGCCATGACATTCCTGCGTTCGACCGTGCCGCCGTTCTCCACCGGATCCCCTCCGTGCTTGGATGCCGCCAATCAACCAACCGGGGCCTGGAAAGCACGAGATCCGGACGCCGCACCAGGGTGCCAGTACGTCAACCCTTTGGTGGTGCTTAGCACGGTGGCGGGAGGCCTTCGAGAGTGTCACCCGCCGCGCTGGCACTGGACGCCGGCGTTGAGGCACGACCGCACCAGCCGTTGCAGCTCCGCCTGGTCCCAGCCGTTGAAGAAGTCGGCGTGCGCGGTCGCCTGAGCGCCTGAGGCCAGCGTCACGTCGGCGCCGCCGTTGGTGCCGGGGTAGCGGAAGCCGAGGCGCAGCAGCGGCACCGGCACGGGATGGCCGGCCGGGCAGGCACCCCGGGTGCTGACCGCCATATGGCTGCGGTGGTCGGCGCTGTCGAGGCTGATCCCGTCCCAGCAGTCGGGGAAGAAGATCCGCACCACCAATTCCTCGCCCGCCCGGCACCCGGGCGCGCCGGTCGTGGACATCACTCGGTCCCCATCGCGGCCGATGCACGCCCACTCCACCCGGTCCCGGCCCGCGCTGGCCACGACCCGCAGACCGGTAGGAAAGGGCCGGATGGTCGCCGGGTCCTTGCCCTTGGTCAGGTAATAGGCGAGCACCGCGCGCGGCTCGACGACCTGGCCGGCGTCATAGAGGGCGGGCGTCCAGTACGCGGCGGTGTCGAGGGGACGGCGGCAGTCGGTTTGCCCGGCGAGCAGGGACTCGAGTGTCGAGCCCGCCCCCGTCGTCATGTTCCCGAAGAAGTCGTGGAGGTGCGACGCGCCCGGCGCGCCGGGATGAACGATGGGGTCGTCCGGCGCGCTGTGGCTGTAAAGGCAGGTGCTCACGAAGTTGGCGCGGGGCAGGCGCGGGGCCGCGGCGCTCGCGGCGGCTGGAACGGCGACAGCGACCATGATCGGGACGGCGATGGCCGCCAGAAGCGTTCGTCTCATGCCCCCGAGGGTGGGCCGGAGATGTGTGCAAACGGTTAGGGCGAGATGAGGGCTCGCTGATCATCGCCGCAGGGCGCGCTGACGGCCCGGCGCGGCGAGGCGACGAAGGCCCGCCAGCCTTCCGTGACCTGTGCATCCCGCACGCTCCACACGCGAGCGGGGTCGGCGTCGATGTCGACCGGCTCGACGTTCCAGCAGTGGGCGGCCCGGAACCATGCGCCCTGCGCGTTCACGACCACGCCGACGGCGAGCAGGGCCACGGCGGCCGCCTGCACGAGCCGGGTCTGCGTGGCGGCGGCGTCGACGGCGGGCACCGCCAGGTACGCGAGCAGCGGCAGGACGTCACACATGAAGCGGGGACCGAAGCTGTGTCCCGCCCACCACGCCTCACGCGACGCGGAGACGACCAGCAGTTGCAGCACGACGGCGCCGGCGAGCGACACATCCAGCGCGTCGAGCCGGCCGCGCCGGTGCCGTACTACCAGGCCGGCGACCGCCAGCAGCACCACGGGCGAGAACAGGAGCAGGCCGCGGGCCGGGCTGACGAGGTTGGCGGCGACGGCGGTGAAGTAGTCGGCGTGCCACGCCAGCCGGCGGCCGGGCGAGCTGTAGTACGGGACGGCCTGGCCGTAGGTCGCCGCGTTCACAGCGATCCCGACGAGCCCCACCGACACCGCGCCGGCCGCGTACGGCAGCAGCGCCCGCCGGTGCCGCACCACCATCCACGCGGACAGTGCGAGCGCGGGGGCGCCGTTGGTCGGCCGGATGAAGACGGCCCCGGCGAGGAGGGCGCCGAGCCCCGCGGCGGACGCCGGCGTCGGGCCGAGGCGGTTGATCCGGCCCGCCAGCCAGACGGCGGCCGCCAGCAGGAGCAGGGATGGACCGTGCTGCCACAGCGCGCGGCTCGCCAGCGACCACGCCGCAGTGGCGGTGGCGAAGCCGAGTCCCACCAGCGCGGCGAGGCGCCGTCGCCGTCGCTGGTCCTCGCCGGGCAGGTGCTCGTAGGCGAGGAGGAAGACGAACAGTGTCGCCAGGGCCGTGACGAGGCTCGCCGACCAGAGCTGGACGAGGCCCATCCGGTCGTCGACGACGAGCGTGACCGGCGACGGCGTGACGCCGACGACATGCAGCGCTTTCATGCCGAGCACGGCCGGGACCGCGAACACCGCGGCGGGCCACTGATAAGAGTCGAAGCTGTGGCCCCGGTGGCGTTCGATGCCGTAGTGCTGCTGCACCGCCGGCACGTCGAACTCGTCGAGGTCGATGTTGCCCTCCTCGACCATGCTGACCGCCGTCGGGAAGGCGAGGTACGAGTCCCCATTGGTCACCACGGGCGACGTTGCGTACAGCACGGCGACGCCCACGGTGAGCAGGAAGCCGGTCCGGAAGAGGGGGCTCACCGCCGCGGAGTCTCGCACGAACGTCCGCCGCCGCTGTGCCACACTCGCGTCGCGCGAAGGAGAGGTGACCGAGCGGCCGAAGGTGATCGCCTGCTAAGCGATTAAGGGGTGTAAAGCCCCTTCGAGGGTTCAAATCCCTCCCTCTCCGCGAAAACGACCCCGGTCCGGGCGTGGGTTCGGACCGGGGTCGTTGTAGGTACGGCGGGCGGGCTACTCCTTGCGCTCGGCGGCATTGGCGCCACCGGTCTCCGAGGCGCCCTTCAGCCCAGGGTCGCCGGCCTGCTTGCCGCCCCGCAGGTCGTCGCTCGCCTGGTCGGGATCGTCCGAAATGGGCTCGCCGGTCTTCGGGTCGACCTTCGGCATATCGAGTCCTCCTGTTCGTACAGGTCCGGACGAAGTTGTGCCCAGCGGCGGCCCGGTCCGAAACGCGCGCTTACAAGCGGAGCGGCTTGCTCGGGGCCAGTACAGCGGACGGATTGTCGCGCCACGCCTCGGGCTGCACGTCGATGTACAGCTCGATCTCGTTGCCGTCGGGGTCCGCGATGTAGAGGCTGTGGGTGACCGTGTGATCGGTCGCTCCGGTGATCGTCACGCCGGCCTCGGTCAACGCCTGCAGGGCCAGTCGCAGCTCGTCGTCGGTCTCGCCGACCTTCAGGCCGAAGTGGTACATCCCCAGCCGACGTCCCGCCGGGAGCGGTGCCGCGCTCGGCCCGACTTCGATGAGGAGCAACTCGTGGTGCGTCCGCCCCGACGAGAACGCTGCCGCCGGAAACCCGGTGGGCACGTTGCCAGTGACCTCCCGCCACCCGAGCACGTCGCGGTAGAACCGCCGCGACCGCTCGAGGTCCCGCACGTAGAGCACGACGTGGCCGAGTTCTTTGACTTCCATGGCCGCGTAAACAACCGGTGGCCGTCGCGGATTCCTCGCCTAGACTTGGCCTCCGGAACCCGCGCTGGTAGCTCAACGGATAGAGCATCTGACTACGGATCAGAAGGTTGGGGGTTCGAATCCCTCCCAGCGCGCTGGCTGAAGAAGTGCTGGTCTCGGCGTTGCGTGGCGGTGTCCAGGCGGCCGAGGGTCGCTCGCTTCTACCGGATCTTCTACCGGACCTGGCGAGACGAGCTGGACATGACGGCCGTCGTTTCGTACCCGCGCAGGTCGCGACAAGCGGGAGATCGGACGCGTGACCGACAGCGACGTCGCGGCCGAGCCCTCCGCTGACCAAAATCCGTGACAATGACCGGTCCTACTACGGGGCTGGCGGCATGTCCGACCTCTCGCTGTCGGCCACAGAGAGATGCGTGCCGTTGCATTTATTGCGTTTGGAGGTACGGTGGCGGCATGGCTGACGTGCTCGAGGTGAGGCCGGGGGAAGTTGCGCCGCGTGACCTAGCGGCGTTCGAGCGGGTGCTCGAGCCCTTGAGGCGGGGCGCAGCGGCGCGTCTTGTTGGCCCTGACGGCGATGCGATCGAGCTGCCTGACGGGATCCATGAGCTGCTTGTGTCGATCGTCGAGAACCTCAAGGCCGGCAACGGCGTCACGGTCATCCCCATGCACGCCGAGTTGACCACGGTCGATGCGGCCAAATTGCTC
>JBOGIC010000739.1:0-1747 GCA_050744985.1 Acidimicrobiales bacterium | reverse complement strand
GCCGCCTCCTCGGCGCGGCGGGTCGCCTCCTGCGCCCCCGCCAGGCGGCGGCGCGCCTCGTGCTCGGCCTGCCGCTCGGCCTGCGCTTTCGCCGAGGCATCGATATCCGAGACCAATGCCGTCAGCTCCGCCTCCCACCCCTCCGGACGGGTGAGGTAGAGCCAGCCGGCGCGCCCGACGTCCTCCTCGGTGACGGCCTCGGCCACGCGGTCCCGGAACTCGTCGTCGGTGTCGAGGGCCTTGCGCGTCACAGCCAGGGCCCGCCGCGGCACCTTGGCGAAGCGCAGCAGCGGGCGCAACGGCGTGGGCGCCGGAACGACCGGCTCGTCGTCCTCCCCCTCGCGCGCGACGGCCAGCGCCGCCTCCAACGCCGGCCGCAGGAGGGTTTCAGCGGCTGCGCCGTCGGTCACGGGTGCGGTTGCACCGTCCCGTTCTTCCCGCACCAGCGGCAGGTCACCTCCTCGACCTCCTCGTCGAGCACCTGCTCATCCTCGACGGTCAACTCGCCGCCGAGGGTGAAGTGATGGAACTCCCGCGTCCGCCGTGCGATCGTGACGTCGAAGCGGGTGCGGTTGCCGCACGTCTCACAGCGGTACTGGGTCGGCACCACGGGCAAGACTTTACAGGCGAACGTATGTTCGATAGGATCCCCGACCCGTGCGGGCCCGCTCGTTCGACGACCTCGGCACACCCCTGCACCAGGTCACCTTCTGCGTCGTCGACCTCGAGACCACCGGCGGCTCGCCCGCGACGTGCGCGATCACCGAGATCGGCGCCGTGAAGGTGCGGGGCGGCGAGTGCATCGGCACGTTCCACACGCTCGTCAATCCCGGCCTGCCCATCCCACCCGAGATCGTGATCCTCACCGGCATCACCGAGACGATGGTCGGACCGGCGCCCCGGGTCGAGAACGTGCTGCCCGACTTGTGCGAGTTCATGGACGGGACGGTGCTTGTCGGCCACAACCTGCGCTTCGACACGTCGTTCCTCGACGCTGCGCTCACCGCCCACCACTACCCGCGCCTCACCCACCCCCGAGTCGACACATGCGCGCTCGCTCGCCGGCTCGTGCGCGACGAGGTGCCGAACTGCCGCCTCTCGACGCTGTCGCGCCAGTTCCGCCTGAGCCACCAACCGTGCCACCGGGCGCTCGACGACGCGCTCGCCACCGCCGACCTGCTGCACGCGTTGCTCGAACGGGCCGCCGGCCTGGGCGTGCTCGGCCTCGACGACCTCATCGCCCTGCCCACCCTCGCCGCCCACCCGCTAGCGCCGAAGCTGCGCATCACGGCCGGGCTCCCCCGCCGGCCCGGCGTGTACCTGTTCCGGGGCCGGGGCGACCGGGTGCTGTATGTCGGCAAGGCGACCGACCTCCGGGCCCGCGTGCGCTCGTACTTCTCGGGCGACGACCGGCGCAAGGTACTCCCGTTGCTGCGCGAGGCCGAGCGGGTCGACCACGTCGTCTGCCCCAGCCCCCTCGAGGCGAGCGTGCTCGAGGTGCGCCTGATCCACCGCTTTCTCCCTCCCTACAACCAGCGCTCCAAGCGCTGGCGCGGCTATGCCTACCTCAAGCTCACCCTGGCGGAGCGCTTCCCGCGGCTGTCCGTGGTGCGCTCGGTCCCCCGCACCGGCGACGGGTGCCTCTACCTCGGCCCGCTCCCGTCCACGGCCGCCGCCCGGGTCGTCGCGGAGGCCATCGAGTCGGCCGTGCCGATCCGGCGCTGCTGCGCCCGCCCGCCCAAGGTGC
>JBOGIC010000738.1:0-2772 GCA_050744985.1 Acidimicrobiales bacterium | reverse complement strand
CCCCGTACGTGACGCGGATCTCGACAAGAGTCGCGGACTGGCAGTGAGGACAGCGCATGTCCCCTCCCTTCAACTCGCCCCCTACAGGCATACGAGGTATCGGCGCGCCGGCGCCGGAACTTGAGGGGTTTCTCCGAGAAATCGCGAAGAGCCCACCCGCGACGGGTTGGGGCGCGCGGACGGCCCGCCGGCTGAGGATTCTCCTTGTATTTCAGGCCGGTGGCCGTATGCTCGCGGCATGGCGGCGGTCACGGTGTTCGTGGACGAGGCGGTGCAGGGAGATCTCCCGGCGGTGTGCGTGCGCACGGGTCAACCGTCCGACATGGTGCTCCGCATGGAGCAGTCTCGCGGCGGTCTCGGAGCCGCCGCCCTGCTGCTCCTCTTCCTGGGCCCGCCCGGATGGCTCGTACTGATCGTCCTGGCCGTGCTCGCGGGGCGCCGGGAGTACCTCGTCGTGCGGGTCCCGTACACCGAGTCCACCTACCGGGACGAGCGCCGCTATGGCCGGGTCAAGCTCGCGGCGTTGGCCGCGGGGATCGGCTCGATCGTCCTCGCCTACGGGTTTCAGGGCGCGTCACAGGGTTTCGTCTGGCTCGCCGTGGCCGCGGCGTGCTTCGGTGCGAGCCTGTTCTGCCACCTCCGGGTCGGCCTCCGCCAGGTCCGGGTCCACCTGGACGCCTCGCGCCGGTGAGTGACGCTGTCCAACGTGCACCGTGACTTCGTCGAGGCGACTATCTCGACAACAGCGCGATCAACGTCCAGAGGTTGAACGTGGCGTGGGCGACGATCGAAGCGCCCAGGCGACCGGTCCGGACAGCGAGGACGGCGAGCACGGCGCCCAGGGCGGCCAGGCTGACCATGACGAGCGCCAGGGCTTTGGCCGGCAGGGCCTGCGGGTGGGCCAGGCCGAACAGGATGCCCGACAGCACCACGGCCGGCGGGGTGCCCAGCCGCCGCAGCAGCGAGCGCAGGAGGAGGCCCCGGAAGAACAGTTCCTCGACGAGAGCGGCGCCGACCACCACGAACACGAGAAGGACGACCAGCCCGATGCCCTCGGCGCTGTTGACCACCTTCTCCGTCGTGCGGGATACGTCGGGCTCACCGAGGACTGGCCGCAGGAGCAGGGCGATGACGGGCAGGAGCACGACCTGGGCGAGGATGCCGGTCACCAGCCCGATCAGCCCGTCGACGGGCCGGATGACGAACCCGAAGTCGGTCTTGAAGCTGCGCGCGCCCTTCCGGTAGGTCGCGTACGCCGTCGTGCCGACCAACCCGACCCACAATCCGATGGTGGCCAGCCCCTGGCCACCGAGGCTCAGCTCGTCGTCTTCGGGGTGGGCCGACAGCCAGATGCTGGCCAGGACGTTCGACAGGATGACGGCGGCCACGAAGCCGACCGCCGCATCCCCCAGCCCCCACCGGGGCTCGCGGCCCGGCGGCTCGTCAGGAAGCGGCGCGGGCGGCGGGTCCGGCGGTGTGACGGCGGTCTACCCCCGTCCAACCCCGAGGGGGGTTGAGACGGTCGGCATGCATCGTGCAGAGGTCGATCCTGTGCGGATCTCGCTCCTGCAGGTCGTCGAGCCAGACGGCTCGCTCGGCATAGTGGAAGGCAAGGGTCGCCGTCGCCGGCTCGGCACACCCTGGTCGGCTGCAAAGTCGAGCTCGCTCCATCGGGTGCCCACCGTACCCACCATGGGGGTGGTGACGGTGGGATCCTTTTTCGTTCCGGTGACGTTGAACCACCGATATGGGCCGTTCAGCATTACGAGAAACCGAAGTGCCGTCCGAGAATGACCCTCCCCCGCGTAGCATGTCGGGTATGAGCCCTCAGACCCCGCCGTCGCGCGGGCCGGGCAAGGACCGCGCGGGCGGGCCGGGCCTGCCGGGGGCGACCAACTCGGGGTGGCCGCGGCCGATCGTCTGGGGCCTCGTCGCGGTGGCAGTGCTGGTCGTGCTGCTCTTGCCCTGGCTCGGCGGCTCCCCCGGCAAGGACCTCGACTACAGCGAGTTCCGCGCCAAGGTGCAGGCCGGCGAGGTCAAGAAGGCCGTCATCAACAACGATTCCGCCCGCATCAGCGGCGAGCTCACCGACGGCAAGGACTTCACGACCGTCGGGCCGACCCAGATCCCCGACGAGGACCTCGCCCTCATGCGCGAGAAGGGCGTCGAGTACAGCTTCCGCTCGCCCACGTCCAACGTGCTCGGCACGATTGTGGTGTGGGTCCTGCCCATCGCCATCCTCATCGGGTTCTGGTGGTGGATGGGCCGGCGCGCCCAGGGCCAGATGGCCGGGATCATGTCGATCGGCCGGTCGAAGGCCAAGGTGTACAACACCGAGAAGCCCAAGACGACCTTCTCCGACGTGGCCGGCTACGCCGGCGTCAAGCAGGAGATCAAGGAGGTCGTCGACTTCCTGAAGTCGCCCGGGAAGTTCAAGGAGATCGGCGCCCGCATCCCCAAGGGTGTGCTGCTGGTCGGTCCCCCGGGCACCGGCAAGACGCTCATCGCCCGGGCGGTCGCGGGCGAGGCCGGCGTGCCGTTCATGTCGATCACCGGCTCGGACTTCATGGAGATGTTCGTGGGTGTCGGCGCCGCCCGGGTGCGCGACCTGTTCCAGGAGGCCCGTAAGAAGGCGCCGTGCATCATCTTCGTGGACGAGATCGACTCCATCGGCCGCAAGCGCGGCGCCGGTCTCGGCGGTGGGCACGACGAGCGGGAGCAGACGCTCAACCAGATGCTGTCGGAGATGGACGGGTTCGAGACCACCGAGGG
>JBOGIC010000737.1:0-2790 GCA_050744985.1 Acidimicrobiales bacterium | reverse complement strand
CGGGCCGAGGGCACCGTGGGCAACCACCTCGCCATCCTGTTCCGCCACGCCCTCGAGGTGGGCAAGCGGGCGCGGGCCGAGACAGCGATCGGGCGCGGCATCACCTCGTTGTCACAGGCGGCCGTGGCCATGGCCAAGGAGCGCCTCGGTAGCCTCACGGGCCGGCCCATCCTGGTGGTGGGGGCGGGCGCGATGGGCGAAGGGATCGGCGAGAACATGGTCGCCGACCTGGCCGGATCGACGGGGTCGGACGTGGTCGTCGCCAACCGCACGTGGGAACGGGCCCTGGCCCTCGCCGCTCGCATCGGCGGCCGCGCCATCCAACTCGACGCTCTCGGCCGTGCCCTCGCCGACGTGGACATCGTCTTCACCTCTACGGCCGGTCCCGGCGACGTGATCCACCGCGACCTGCTCGAGCCGATCATGGCCGACCGCCCCGACCGTCCGCTGCTGATCGTCGACCTCGGGATGCCGCGCAACGTCGACCCCGGCGTGCGGTCCCTGCCGGGTGTGACCGTGCTCGACCTCACCGACCTGCGGGCCTTCGCCCAGGTTGGGCTCGACCAGCGCCGCGAGGAGGTCGTCCCCGTGCGGGCCCTCGTCGCCCGTGAGGTGGCCCGGTACATCGAGGCCACCACCGCTCGCGGCATGGCGCCGACCGTCGCCGCCCTCTACGAGCGGGGCGAGCGGGTGCGCCAGGCCGAAACCGACCGCTTCCGGGCGCGCCTGTCCGGGCTCGACGAGCGCCAGCGCGACGCCGTCGAGGCGTTGACGCGGGGGATCGTGGCCAAGCTGCTGCACGATCCGGCCGTGAACGTGAAGGACGCCGCCGGCTCGGCGCGAGGCGACCGGCTCGCCGATGCCCTCCGCGAGCTGTTCGGGATCGCACCGGACGACCCCGAGCCCTGAGCCATGACGCGGCGCCTGCGGGTCGCGACCCGGGGCAGCACGCTGGCGCGCACCCAGACGGCGTCGGTCGTCGACCTCCTCGCGCCCGACACAACCGTCGAGATGGTCGTGGTCAAGACCGAGGGCGACCGCCGCACCGACACCGACATCTGGCAGATCGGGGGCCAAGGCGTGTTCGTGAAGGAGGTCGAGGCCGCCGTCCTCGACGGTCGGGCCGACTTCGCCGTCCACTCCGCCAAGGACCTGCCGTCCGCGCTCGCCCCGGGCCTGACGATCGCCGCCGTCCCCCGACGTGCCGATCCGCGCGACGCTCTCGTCGGGTCGACGCTCGCGGCGCTGCCGACGGGCGGGCGGGTCGGCACCGGGTCGGTGCGCCGCCGGGCCCAGCTGTCGTGGTTCCGTCCCGACCTCACCTTCGGCGGGCTGCGCGGCAACATCGAGACCCGGCTCGCCCGGCGGGACGGCTTCAGCGCGATCGTCGTGGCTGCCGCGGCCCTGGAACGGCTCGGCCTTCTGGCGGCGGCGACGGAGTTGCTCGACCCCACCCTGATCGTGCCCCAGGTCGGACAGGGCGCCTTGGCCGTCGAGTGCCGCACCGACGACGACGAACTGCGCGACCGGCTCGGCCGGATCGCCGACCCCGCATCGGCGCGGGCCGTCTCCGCCGAACGGGCCTTCCTCGCCGAGGTCGGGGGTGGCTGCGACGTTCCCCTCGGCGCCCATGCCACGGTCGACGCCGCCGGCGACGTGACACTCACCGGGCTGCTGGCGACCCTCGACGGACGGATCGCGATGCGTGCCACCCGGACCGGCCCGGACCCCGAGGAGGTCGGCCGGACCGTGGCCCGCCACGTCCTCGACGACTGCGGGGGCAGCGCCCTCGTCTTCGAGCTGGAGCTGCAGTGACCGTCTACCTCGTCGGCGCGGGGCCGGGCGACCCGGGCCTGCTCACCGTACGGGCGGCCGAGGTGCTCGCCGCCGCCGACGTCGTCGTGCACGACCGGCTGGCCGAGCCCTCACTGCTCGACCTCGCCCCCGCCGGTGCCGAGCGCATCGACGTCGGCAAGTCGCCGGGCGGGCCCATCAACCAGGAGGCGATCAACGACCTTCTCGTGGCTCGGGGCCGGGCGGGACAGCACGTCGTCCGGCTCAAGGGCGGCGACCCGTTCGTGTTCGGCCGGGGTGGGGAGGAAGCGGCCGTCCTGCTGGCGGCGGGCGTGCCGATCGAGGTGGTCCCCGGCATCACGTCGGCCGTCGCCGTGCCCGCCTACGCCGGGATCCCGGTCACCCACCGCGGGCTGTCGACGTCGTTCACGGTCGTGACCGGCCACAGCCGCCACGCCGCCGACCGCGACCTCGACTGGGAGGCACTGGCGCGCGCCGGCGGTACCCTCGTCGTGCTGATGGGGGTCGCCCACAAAGCCGAGCTGGCGGCGGAGCTGATCGCCGCGGGAATGCCGGGCTCGACGCCCGTGGCGGCGGTGCGCTGGGGCACCCGGCCGGCCCAGCAGACGGTGCGCACGACCCTCGCGGCCCTGGGTGACGCCGTCCTCGAGCCGCCGGTAACGATGGTGATCGGCGCCGTGGCGGCGCTCGACCTGCGCTGGTTCGAGGACCGCCCGCTGCTCGGGCGCCGGGTGGTCGTGTGCCGGGCGCCGGCGCAGGCGTCGGCCCTCGCCGACCGGCTGCGCCGCGTCGGGGCCGAGACGCTGGAGGTGCCGGTCATCGAGATCGGCGACCCCGCCGACGGCGGCGGCGCGCTGCGGTCGGCGGCGATCGGCGTCGCCCGTGACTTCGACTGGGTGGCGTTCACATCGGTCAACGCCGTCGATCGGTTCTTCGCCTGTGTGCGCGACGCGCGCGCCCTGGGCGGCGTGCGGG
>JBOGIC010000736.1:0-4609 GCA_050744985.1 Acidimicrobiales bacterium | reverse complement strand
GCGCGGGCTGCACCTCCAGGGCGTCGGGCCCGAAGCGCTCGGCCAGCCGCCGCACGATGCCGAAGAACCCGGGGTCACCGGAGGCCAGGACCCACACCGGGCCCGGGCAGGCGTCGATGGCGTCGAGGGCCTGAGCGACGTCACCGAGTGGCAGCCGGCGAGGATCGTCGCGGTCGGGCACCCACTGGTCGAGGTAGCGCTCGGCGCCCACGACGAGGGCGGGCCGACCGCCGGGCGGGGGCGAGGCGGGCATGCCGAAGACCCGGATCGGCTCACGCACCGGCCACGACCGCCTCGCCTTCGAAGTCGACCATGCAGACATCGACGGTGAGCGAACCGCCGGCGTGAGCCTCGCAGGCGTCGCGCGCCTGGCGGCACAAGGCGTTCAGGGGCTCGGTGACGTCGAGGGCCACGCAGGTCTCGAAGAAGTGGCGCGCCGTGGCCGTCTCGGTCGCCGCGGCCACCACGGCGGCGGGAGCGTCCGTGGCGCGGGCCGTCGTGGCCAGCAGGTCTCCGTCGACCTTCGACCGGTGGAAGTGGGTCATCATCACGCCCGCGGCCAGCTTGGTGATCTTGCCCGCCATGCCGACGAAGCGCACGTGACGGATCCCGTCGGTGGCGGCCCGGCGGAGGGCCACGCCGGTGAAGTCGCCGACCTCGACGAAGCCCACCTCGGGGAGGTCGGGGTAGAGCCGCATCGCCGCCCGCTCGGTGCGGCTGCCCGTCGCCAGGACGAGCGTGGTGAGCCCCTGGGCGGCCGCCACGTCGATCTGCTGGACCACCGAGGCTCGGTAGGCGGCGGTCGAGAAGGGGCGGACGATGCCGGTCGTGCCGAGGATCGAGATGCCGCCGACGATTCCCAGGCGGGCGTTGGTCGTCCTGGCCGCCATGTCCTCACCGCCTGGGACCTTGAACGTCACGGCCAACGGCGCGGAGGTGACCTCGGCCAGCGCGGCGAGGATCATCCGCCGCGGCACAGGGTTGATCGCAGGTGCCCCGACCGCCAGACCCAACCCGGGCTTGGTGATGACGCCCACCCCGTCGCCGGCGGACAGTTCGGTCGTCGCCGACTCGCGGACGTTGGCGGTCATCCGGGCGCCGTCGGTGCAGTCGGGGTCGTCGCCCGCGTCCTTCGTCACCACGCACCGCCCGTCCGGCCCGGCCTCCACCGGGAAGCGCACCCGCTGCCCGCCCGGCAGCCCGACCTCGACCTCGGCGGGCACGCGGCCCGTCGTGAGGCCGATGGCGGCGGCCTTGGCGGCGGCCGACGCGCACGTGCCCGTGGTCCATCCCGTGCGCAACCCGCGTCGTCCGGTTGTCATGCAGGACCGCCACTGCGTTCGGGCCACGCAGGCCGGCCGGTCGTGGTGCCGGGCGCCGAGCGGCGCCGGAACATGTGGGCGAAGGCGGGGGAGTAGAGGTGACTGCGCGCGACGGGTGCGTCGCCGCGGGGAGCGAGGGCGGGGCCGACGAGGACGAGGACGGTCGTGCGGGCGCCGGTCGCCGCCAGATCTCGGGCGAGGTGCCCGACGGTGGTCTCCACCACCTGCTCATCGGGCCACGTGGCCCGCACGACGATGGCGGCGGGGGTGGCCTCGTCGTACCCGCTGCCGCCGGCCAGCAGCTCGGCCTGCAACACCTCGGGGCGGGCCGCCGACAGGAAGACGGCCATCGTTGTGCCGTGGCGGGCGAAGGCGGACACCGACTCCCGTTCGGGCATGGAGGCGGCCGTGCGTCCGGCCAACCGCGTCAGCACGACGCTCTGCGCCACCTGGGGGACGGTGAGCTCCCGCCCGAGGGAGGCCGCCGCCCCGGCGAGAGCGCTCACGCCCGGGACGACCTCGTACGCACGGCCGTGGGCCTCACACCAGTCGAGCTGTTCCTGCAGCGCCCCGTAGAGCGACGGATCGCCGGAGTGGAGGCGCACGATGGCAGCGTGGGGGTTGGCCTCGTAGACGGCGAGCACATCTTCGAGGGTCATGCCCGCCGAGTCGTGCACCTGGACGCCGGGCCGCGTATGGGTGAGCAGCGCCTCCGGCACCAGCGAGGATGCCCAGACGACGATGTCGGCTGCGGCCAGCCGGTCGCGGCCGCGGAGGGTGATGAGATCGGCGGCGCCGGGGCCCGCCCCGACAAACGCGATCACACCCGCCTCCGACCGACCGGCGGCACGATGACCGTAGCGAGGTACGCGGCGGGGCCGAGGGCGGCCGCTTCGGCGGCGGGGAGCACGCGCTCGCCCGGCAGACCCAGCAGCTCGCCCACGACGGCGCCGTCGAGGCGGCCGGTCGAGGCCAGCCGGTCGGCGATGGCCGGCAGGTGGCGCCCGCCCTTATAGACGACCACGGCGCCGTCAGCGGCCGCCAGCGGCCCGTCCACGGCTGCCGGACCGTCGAGCGCGGTGACGAGGGACAGCCGCTCGGTACCGTCGAGCAACACGGTCCTCGCCCGGGCGGCGAGCTCCTGGAAGGCCATGATCCCGGGGACGGTCTCGACGGTCACCTCGGGGCGCCGGCCCCGAACCTCGGCGGCCAGACCGGAGAACGTGCTGTACACGTTGGGGTCGCCCAGCACGGCGACGGCCACCACCTCCTCACGCCCGAGGGCGTCGAGCACCTGGTCGGCGGCACGGCAGTAGCCGGCGCGGCGCTCGTCGCCGATGGCCCCCATGTCGAACACGAGCCGGTCGATCCGCACGCCGGGGCACGCCTGGCGCACGATCGACTCGGCGCGGCCGACCGCGTCGATGGCCGTGGTGGGGGCGAAGACACGACCGGCGGTGCGCAGCACGCGGGTGGCGCGAGCGGTGACGAGCTCCGGGTCACCGGGCCCGACCCCAACGCCGATCAGGGCGCTCATGTTGCTCCGCGGACGGGGAGGGTGCTTGTTGACGGCGCTTGAGGAGTCTGGCTGCCGGTTCCTCGGCGGAGGACCGGGTCACAGGGCTACCGGATTGGCACCGCGCCGGACTCACACCGGCTTCCCCAAGGCACGACGGCGGCTTAGCATAGTCACTCGCGGGTCCCGACCAGGATGCCGGGTCCCGACGGCGGCGAGATAAACACGTATCAGGGTTGAGATTGATACGACACTGACATGTGTCGGTACGGCGGAGAGGGGCGGCGGGAGGAATGGGGAGGACGGTCACGGACCGGAGAGGCAAACGACGCCCACTCGGGTCCGTCGCGGGGTTGGCCATGCTCCTATTGCTGGCGTCGGTCCTTATCCGGCCGGCCCAAGCCGTGACCGCGTTCGGCGTGCAGGTGGCCTTCCCGGGCACGGTGACGGTAGGAGCGGCCGGCCTGCCCGCTTCGCTGACGATCACGAACACGTCGACTGGAGCGGAGGCGACCGGCTCCGTCACATTGCAGGCGATCACGCTCGTCCCCGCCTGTGCGACCTTCGATCCGCAGTGCGCGGGCGCAGGTGACCCGGGCGCGTTCGCGCTCAGCCCGACCGGGGTCGGGGCGGCGGGCTCGGCGTGCGCCGGCCGCACGTTCAACATTGGCGTCATCACACCGGCGACCGGCCAGGTGCAGTTCTTCCCGGTCGGTGGTCCGGTGATGCTCGGCCCGGTGGGCGCGAGCCCACCCTGCACGATCAACTTCACCTTCAACGTGATCCGGGTGCCGAATGCCGATTCGAACCCGGCGCCGGGCGTCCAGACGAACCAGGTGGCGCAGGCCACGGGCGTGCACGACAACGGCACCAGGGGCACGGGCGTAGCCAGCAGCACGGTGACGGTCCTGCCTGCCGCCGCGACGATCAGCACGGTGGCCACGGCGAGCGCTCCGGTGGGCCAGGCCGTCATCGACACCGCGACGGTCACGGGCGTGGCGGGGAGCCCGGCGCCAACAGGGACGGTGACGTTCATGCTGTTCGGGCCGGCCAACCCGAACTGCACCGGCGCGCCCGCGTTCACCTCCGCTAACCGGCCCCTGGGTGGGGGCCCGCCGCCGACAGCGATGTCGAGCCCGTTCAATCCGGGGACTCCCGGCCAGTACAACTGGGTGGCGAGTTACTCCGGTGACGCCAACTATCTCCCCCTGACCGCGCCCTGTGGGGCGAGCAACGAGGCGACCTTGGTGACCCCGCCGGCACCGGTCATCACCACGATGGCCACGCCCGTCGTCTTCCCCGGCCAGCCCATCTCGGACACGGCCAGCGTCACCGGCTTCGCGGGTGTCCCCGCCCCGACGGGCACGGTGACGTTCACGGTCTTCGGCCCCAACGACACCACCTGCACGGGCGCGCCGGTCTTCACCAGCGCAGCGCAGCCGCTCTCGGGCGGGCCGCCCACGGCCACGGCGACGTCGGGCCCGTTCACGCCCACCGTACCCGGCACCTATCGCTGGATCGCCGCCTACTCGGGTGACGCCAACTACATCGCCGTCACCACCGCCTGCAACGACGCCAACGAGACCTCGGTCGTGACGCAGGCCACGCCGACGATCGCCACCCAGGCGACGCCGACCGCCAGCATCGGGCAGTCCGTCCAGGACACCGCCACCGTCACCGGCCTCGCCGCCGGTCCGGCCCCGACGGGCACGGTGACGTTCACGCTCTTCGGCCCCAACAACGCCACCTGCACCGGCGCCCCCATCTTCAC
>JBOGIC010000735.1:0-2618 GCA_050744985.1 Acidimicrobiales bacterium | reverse complement strand
GCGTACAGGTTGCCGTTGTTCGGATCAGCCGCCAACAGCTGCTTGCGGTTGTGGAAGAACCCCGCCGTCCCCTCGTCGATCTTGACCGGCGCCGACCATGTCCGCCCCTGGTCGGTCGACTGACGGTAGAAGATCGACCTGATGACCGGCTCGGGCGCGGGCGCGCCAGCAGGGGCCTGCGGGGCGAATCCCGCACCCGGGTAGATGGCGTGGACCACTCCGTCCGGCCCCACCGCCGGCCGCGGCTGGTACCCGCCCTGCGGCTCGGCCTCGGCCAGGTCGACCGCCTCCCTGAACGTACGCCCGCTGTCGGTGGAGCCGGCCATCATCGACCGCGACTTCTCCCCCGGCGAGCTCTGGATCCACGCCACGTAGACGTTGGACGAGTCGCTCGGGTCGACGGCCACCATGGCCCGTCGGTTGTTGACGGTTCGCGGGTTCTCCGGCTGGGCCCGGTACACCATCGACGTCGTGAACGTCCGACCGCTGTCCGACGACTTGGCCAGGAACACGGGCCGCGGCCGCTCGGTGCGGTTTATGTCGGACCGAGCCGGATCGGCGGCCGTGAAGGCGAGGTACATGGGCCGGCCTCGTCGAAGGCGACCGTGAAGTACGGGCCGTTGATGGCGTAGTCGGAGTTCCACGTGAACGGTCGGCTCATTGGATCGCCACCCTCCAACCAGCTCCGGCCGCCGTTCTGCGAGATGTGGACGTTGATCCCGAAGCCGGCGTAGACGTCGGTCTCGACGACGACCAGCTCGCCGGTCTCGGGGTTCCGGCCGATCACCGGCGACGAATGGCCCCTGACGAACGCAGGGTTGTCGGTCACCTGGACGGCGTCAGTGACGACGCCCGGCGATTCCTCCTGGGCGCCTGCCGGCGCACCGAGGGCCGCTACCACCATGAGCGCGAGCCCGCGCCCAACCCACTTCCGGTCCATCCCGCCTCCCACCTACGCCCGCTTGCTCGTCCATTGTCCCCGGCCGGGCGGCGGCGCGCCACCACCGGCCGGTTCAGCCGTGCTGCTTGCGCTCGGTCAGGTCGGCCAGCAGCTGGTAGAGGATGCGGGCGGTCATGCCCCAGACCGTGTCCTCGGGCAGCTCGAAGAAGTGCATGGCACGGTCGGGTACGGGTACGTCCCACCGTTCCTCCCGGTAGACGGCCATGAGGTCGGACAGGGCGACGTCGAAGATCGCCTCCACCTCGCCCGGCGCCGCCACCAGCTTCGGTCGCCGGCGCAGCAGGCCGACGATCGGCGTCGCCACCGACCCCGACGTGCCGCCTACGACCCGGTCGAGCCATCCCACCACGTCCACGTCGGCGGGCTCGATCCCGACCTCCTCCGACGCCTCCCGCAGGGCGGCATCCACCATGCTCTCGCCCTCCTCCACCCGGCCGCCGGGCAGGGCGATCTCGCCGGGATGGGTCGGGAGGGCGATGGCGCGGCGGATGAGGACGACCCGGGCGTCGCCGCACTCCTCGAACAGGGCGAGCAGGGCCGCGGCGGGCGAGATCGGAGGATCGCCCCCGTCCCGGCGGCCGGCCTGCGTGGCCTGAACGCCGCGGCCGGCCTGCGTGGCCTGCACGCCGTGATCCGTCTCGAAACCTCGCCTTGCCCGTCTCAGGCTGTACTCGAAGGCGGATCCGGGACTGCAGAGAAATCGTCTCCACAGCGATCCTCCCTCTTACTTCAGCGAAGCACCCTTTCTAACGCCGCTACCTGGGCGGCTGTTCCAGCACTTCGGCACGCCGGGCCTGGGCCTTTAGGGCCTACGGGAAGGTGATCGGCGGGAACGTCCGCGACACCGACGACGTCGGCACCGGAACCGGTTTCGGCGGCGCCGTCAGCACCGGCGACGTCCCCGGCGGGGTGGTCGCGGGGGGCGTCGTGGCCGGCACCGGTGGCGAGCTGTTGTTCGCGACGGTTGTCCCGGGTGACTGGGCCTCGGCCACGGTCGTGGTCGTGGAGGCGGGGGTGTCGGCCGCCGTATTCGCCGACGCGGCGCTCGCGGGGACGGTCGTGGTGGCGCCCGGGGTGGCGGCGTTGAGCGCCCGCACGTCGAGAGCGGGCAACGGCGTCTGCTTGCCGTCGCCCGGAGCGGCGGCGTACATGAACTTCCGGAAGATGTACGCCGGCCACGTGCCGCCCGCCACCTTGGCGACGCCCTCCACGTTCAGCAACGGCTTGGACTGGCCCTCCGGATAGCCCATCCACACAGCGGTCACGAGCTTCTCGTTGGCCCCCACGAACCAGGCGTCGCCGTACTCCTCGGTCGTGCCCGTCTTGCCCCACACGTCGCTGTTGGGCAGGGAGGCGAGCGTGCCCGATCCCTCGCTGACGACGGCCCCGAGGGCCGTGCGCACCTGCTGGGCGACCTCCGGGGACAGCACCCGGCGCCGCCCGGTGGGTCGGTCGTCGACCAGCACGCTGCCGCCCTCGGTGACCTTCGTGATCGCCCGGGGGTCGACGTGGATGCCGTCCTTGTAGAAGGTGAGGTAGGCGGCGGCCATCTCGAGCACCGAGACGTTCTGGGTGCCGAGGGCGATCGACGGGACGGCCGCGAGCGGCGACGTGATGCCCAGGTCCTTGGCCATGTTGGCCACGTTCTGGGCGCCCA
>JBOGIC010000734.1:0-7055 GCA_050744985.1 Acidimicrobiales bacterium | reverse complement strand
CACGAGGAGAGGTCGCCATGCCGCGCCCCGGAATGGTCTCGCTGCCCTTCACCCGTCCAGCATCCGCTTCCAGCCGCCGCGGCGCCAGTAGCGTCAGAAAGGTGCCCGCCGTCGACATCTTCTCCGGCGCGGGAGGACTTTCGATCGGTCTTGAGCAGGCCGGCTTCGAGATCGTCGCCGGCGCAGAGTGGGACCGCGACGCCTGCGAGACGTTCGCCAAGGCTCACCCGGCCGCCGAGGTCATCGAGGGCGACGTGAGTGCCATCGACTTCCGGCGGTGGCGAGACGAGGTCGAGGTCGTCGTCGGTGGCCCGCCGTGCCAGCCGTGGAGCACCGGCGGCAAACGCCTCGGTGCCGAGGACCCCCGAGACGGCTGGCCTGGGTTCCTGCGCGCCCTGCGTGAAGTCAGGCCTCGGGCATTCATCGCGGAGAACGTCGCCGGCTTCGCCGCTGGCGCGCGAAAGGCGCACTTCGACGCGTTGGTCGCAGAGCTACGTGCGATCGGTTTTCGTCTCACTGCGCAGGTGCTCAACGCCGCCGACTACGGCGTCCCACAGAAGCGCCAGCGCATGCTGATCGTCGGAGTCCGGAGCGACGACTTCGCCTTTCCGCCGCCGAGTTTCGGGCCCGGCCGAGATCGACCCTGGCGGGCGGCCGGCGAGGTGATCGGCGCGGAGCCGATCGGCGTGCCGAACCGTTCGATCGTGACGTACGCGCGCTCCCCAGACATTCGCCCGAACCCCTACGACGGCCACGTCTACAACGGCGGCGGCCGCCCGATCGACCTCAGCCGCCCGGCGCCGACGCTGCTCGCCAGCATGGGTGGCAACAAGACGCCGTGGGTGGACACCCGCTGCACGGTCCGTGAGTACCACGCGCATCTCGCGTCGGGTGGCGAACCCCTCACCGGGCGCGTCCCGGGGGCGAGGCGGATCAGCGTTGACGAGGCCGCGCTGCTCCAGACATTCCCGCCCGGGATGCACTTCGCCGGGGCGCGGTCGAGCTGCTATCGCCAGATCGGCAACGCCGTGCCGCCGCTCTTGGCACAGGAGGTCGGGACCGCACTCGCCGAGCTATTGCGCCGCTAGAACTACGCCGCCGTCGTTCAGCGCGCCCACGTACCTGACGACGCGGTCGTCCCGGGGCTGGTAGTCGAGCAGGTACCGGTAAAGCGTTTGCAGCATACGCCGCCGCGCCACGCGGTCCAGGCGGGCCGCCATCGAGCGCACCTCGGACCGCAGGTCCAGGACAGCGATGTCGTGCTGCTCAGGCAGCACCTGCGCGGCCGCGATGGCGGCCTCGATCTCCGCCCGGGAGGGCAACCCGGCGGCTCGGGCGAGGACGAGGAACCGGCGCAAGTCGTCGCGCTTCATGGAGGCGACGGCCTGCCCGACCTTGCCGGACCAGTCGGTGTCGGCAACTTCGACCGCCTCCCGAACGGCGCCGCTCGGCTCTCGTACCTGGACGTCACCGGCAGCTCTGCTGGACTCGTCCGACGCTGACACCGGCTTCGTCGTCACGTACACCTGCCGCTGCTCGACCTCATCCGCATGGAGCGCCTCGATGAGCGAAGCAACAATGAGCTGTTCGTATGCGCCGCCGCTGCCCTCGGCGAGCAGCGCGTCGAGTACGGCGACGACGGCAGTCCATGTGAGCCTCTCGGTGTCAAGTTGCGGCATCGGCGGGACCGCACGGCGCAGCGCAGCTAGGCGGCGGACGAACTGGGCGGCGACTGCCTGGACATCTTCGAACGTAGCCTCTGTGGACGTCCACGTCAGGAGGTCGTTCCACGACTGGCGCGCCCTTCCGACATAGCTGGGTGCTCCCTTGGCGATGGTCTCGAAGGGGTTGCCGCGCGTGGCCGGGATCGACAGGTGGGGCAGGAGATGCTTGGTGAACTCGCCGGTGCCTCGGACACCCTCAGAGAATGGGCGCATGTCCATCACCTCGCCGGACGCGACGGCATAGCAAAAGATCGTGAGCGCGCCGGCTCGGTACGTGTCGCCCTTCGAGAGCAGGTCCTCGAGCCACGGCTCCGCGACCACCGGCGGGTCGCTCGCGTCACGGATCCAAGCGGGCGGCTCGCCCTCGATGCAGGCGATGAGGCTTTCCTGCATCAGGTCCTTGGCCTGCCGGGTGGTGTCATCCTTGCTGGCGGTGGAGAGTCGCTCGATTGCCATGAGGGCTAGTTACCGTACTGCCGCCTGTCGAGGTGCCTGCCTTGCCTGAGCGCTGGCGCCAGCCGTTTGCATCATCCGCCGCGACGCAGCGGCGGATGAGCGTGCAGCGAAGCCGAGACACTGCACCGGAGCTCGCCGTTCGACGAGCGCTGCACGCAATGGGCCTGCGCTACCGGGTGCATGTGCAGCCGCTGTCGCGTCTGCGTCGCGAGGCGGACATCGTCTTCTCTCGAGCCCGGGTTGCCGTGTTCGTAGACGGGTGCTTCTGGCACGGCTGTCCCGAGCACGGCCAGCGGCGTCACGACGTGAATTCGTGGTACTGGCCCGAGAAGATCAGCAGGAACCAGCGGCGCGACGCGGACACCGACGCGCGGCTCACAGAGGCGGGTTGGACAGTCGTGCGTCTGTGGGAACACGAGCCGCCTGCCGCTGCGGCGGAGCGGATCGCTCAAGCCGTGCGAACGGCCCGTCTTCCTCCACCGACGTAAGCAGCACGAGGCCCCTGACCCATCCGACGGGCATCGATCAGGCCGCGACGGCGCCTCGTTACGTCCGCGCAAGTGGCGGACGCGTCCCGCTGCGCACGGAGGAACGGCCCGTCGAGCGCGGCCGAGATGCGCAGCGCCAGTCCTCCCACAGTGCCGAACAACGGGCTCGGGCGGTTGCACGAGGTCGAGGTGGCGTACCTCCACCCATCGCCCGTGGCCGGTGACCTCCGGTGGTGCCCTTCACGAGTCCGCGCCCGTGGCGATCGCGATCGCCGTGGCTCGGTCCATCCCGGCCGGCGAACGGCCGTAACGATTCGGTGCTCGCGGCAGACGGAGGTGTCGGAAGCCATCGGAGAGGGAGGGACCTGATGCCCGCTGTCTACGTTCAGACCAACGAGCCCCGGAACCGCGTGCTCGCGTTCGCCCGGTCGGAGGATGGTGGACTCACGCCGATCGGGGCCTACGACACCGGTGGCGCCGGCGACGGTGAGCCGCACCTGACGTCCCAGGGATCGGTGATCCTCACCGCGGATCGGCGGCACCTGCTCGTCGCCAACGTCGCCAGCGACGCCGTCACGGTGCTTGCGGTCGCCGACGACGGCAGCCTCTCGGTCATCGGACGGACGCCGGCGGGCGCGGCGCCCAAGAGCATCACCGAGCACGGCGGCCTCGTCTACGTGCTGGCCACGGGCAAGCCGGCCGTCACCGGCTTCCGCCTCGGCGAGGCCGGCCTCGATCCAGTGGCGGGAGCCGACTACGGGCTCCCGACCGTCGACGCCGACCCGGCGCAGGTCGGGTTCACCCCCGACGGGTCCGCCATCATCGTCACCGAGCGCGGCACCAACTCGATCACGATCTTCGCGGTGGAGGCGGGCGGCACACTGGGCGCGGCGCAGTCGGTGCCGTCGTCGGGGCCGACCCCCTACGGGTTCGCGCTGACGAGCGGAGGCACGCTCGTCGTGACCGAGGCGTTCGGGGCCCAGGTCGGCGCGGCCGCGGCGTCGTCCTACCGCGTCGCGGGCGCCACGATCACGCCGGTCACACCGTCGGTCGGGAACGGGCGGAGCGAGATCTGCTGGGCCGTCGTGACGCCCGACGATCGCTACGCGTTCACAACCAACTTCGCCGACGGCGCCGTGTCCCGGTATGCGATCGCCGCCGACGGTGGTCTCAGCCTCGACGACGCCACCGCCGGTATCACCGTCGACGGCCGGGCCGGCCTTCGCGACGAGGACCTAACCGACGACGGCCGGTTCCTTTACGCCGTCGACGCCGACGCCGGGGCGATCGCCGGCTGGTCGGTCGGCGACGGCGGTTCGCTGGCTCCGATCGGTTCATCGGACGGCCTGCCGCCCACGATCGCCGGCCTCGCCGCGAGCTGACGCGGTGGGGTAGACCGGTGCGGTGGCATGGTCGCCCGACCCCGACGCGCTGCGCGGTCGCGTGGCGGTGGTCGCCGGGGCCACCCGCGGCGCCGGCCGGGGGATCGCCGCCGCCCTGGGCGAGGCGGGGGCGACGGTCGTCTGCACGGGGCGCACCAGTCGCAGCGGGCAACTTCAGTCCGACTACGACCGCGCCGAGACGATCGAGGACACCGCCGACCTGGTGACCGCGCTCGGGGGCACGGGCGTCGCCGTGGCCGTCGACCACCTCGACCCGGTCCAGGTCCAGCGACTCGCCGAGCGGGTCCGCGACGAGCACGGGCACGTCGACGTGCTTGTCAACGACATCTGGGGAGGCGAAAAGCTCACCGGGTGGGACCAGCCCGTCTGGGTGCACGACCTCGACAACGGGCTGCGCATCCTGCGGCTGGCGATCGAGACGCACCTCATCACCGCGCGCTCCCTGCTGCCGCTCCTCATCGGCCAGCCCGGCGGCCTGCTCGTCGAGATGACCGACGGCACGTCCGACTACAACGCCGGCCACTACCGGCTCAACGTGTACTACGACCTGGCCAAGACGGCGGTGAACCGGCTGGCGTACTCGCTCGGCCACGAGCTCGCACCCCACGGCGCCACGGCCGTCGCGGTCACGCCCGGGTGGCTCCGCTCGGAGATGATGCTCGAGGCGTTCCGGACCACCGAGGCGAACTGGCGCGACTCGCTCGATCCCGCCGCGCCGACCGCCCCGCCCGGCTTCGCCGTCTCCGAGTCCCCTCGCTACGTCGGGCGGGGGATCGCGGCGATGGCCGCCGACCCGGACCGCCACCGCTGGCACCAGCGGTCCGTCGAGGCCGGCCAGCTCGCCGACGCCTACGGGTTCACCGACATCGACGGATCCCGCCCGCAGGTCTGGCGCCACATGGAGGCGACCGAGCGCGGCGAACCCGCCGATCCGGCCGACTACCGATGACGGTCCGGCGGCCAGGGCGGGAAGCGGTCGAGATCGGTGACCGGCGCCTCATCGGCGATCACGGCTGCAAGCACTTCTAAGAACTCGAGTTCGTCCTTGGACTTTCCTTGCTCCGCGGCGCGCTCCAGGTTCGGTCCGAAACCCCAGCCCGGTGACCGACCGCCCTGGCCAAGCTGGGACGCGATCACTTCGAGCAAACGCCGCTGTTCCTCGGGCGCCAGGTCCTCGTTGGCCAGCTCGTAGAACGCAATCTCGAGACGTAGCGGTTGGTTCCGCTCGTCCTCGAAGTCCTTGAGTGATCGAGCGCGAGCGATGCGGTCCCGAGCGGCGGACGGCTTTCCCATGGCGTAGAGGAATCCCGCATAGTTGCCGAGCTTGTTGGCGCTATTCGGGTCGGCGGCGATGGCCCGCTCGTAGAGCTCCTGGGCCCGGTCGTAGTCGTGACGGACATTCTTGAGGAAGATCGCGTAGTTGCCCAGAAGTTGCTCCGATTTCGGAAACTCCGCTAGGCCCGCCTCGTAGATCTGTTCAGCACGCTCGGGATCGGCCGTCTTGAACTGCTGGGCCTCGAGTTCCACGGAGAACCAGTTCCCAAACCGCTTGCGGACCTCCTCGACCGAACGGGCGACCAGCGACGACGGGCTCTCGTCGGCTTGGACCCTCGCCCGTAGGGTCGAGAAGGTGGTGCGGTAGCGGTCCATCAGCACCGAGAACCGCTCTTCGTCCGGGTTGGGGAGGTCGAACTCTGTCCGGACGATCGCCATCAGCTCGTCGAAATCGAGGTGGCGCACGTGAAAGGCCTCGTCGTGTTGACGGAGCCAGGCGCCGAAGGCGTTGTCGGGGATCCGGTCACTGACCCAGTACACGCCCCGCGTGATCGTGTCAGGAGGGAGTGCCGAAAGGGCGCGGAATACACCCCGGTCGTTGCCTCCGTAACCGATCACCACGAGCGCCCGGCTGTGCAGGTGACGGCGAAGGGCTTCGATCAGCGCCGGGGCGAGCTCGGCAATCTCGTCGTCTGTGTTCCGCGGCTGCAGCATCGCATCGCCGTGCAGCTTGATTACCGTCGTCCGTGTCCGCCCTACCGCGGCGTAGGTCACCAGTGCCTCGTGCGTCACGACGAGCGGGCGGGAACGCGTGTACAGGTAGAGCGCGTCGGCCACCAGGTCGTCGAAGTTGGTCGTCAGCACGACGTTGCATTTCGGGCCGCGGTCCGGGTCGGCCATGAGCTGGGCAAGCGTTGCGTAGGCAAATCCCGGATCGTGCTCCGCCACGACCCGTTCGATCTCCTGCTGGCGCTCGGCTTGGGTCGGGAACAGTCTCCGCATGACTGTGGCATACGAACGGCTCGGGTCCCCCGGATCGAACTCGGGAAGCCGGGCGGACCGCCACTCATCGAACGGCTCGCCGTCACCCGCTTCGGTCTCGTGCAGCTCCTTCGCCCACCGCTCCGCGAGGGCGGCCGCCCCTGGGATCCCAGAGGAGATCGATGCGCCTGCCCCCAGGAAGAACGCCACGAGCCCGTCGCGGGCGAGAAGGCGGCGGAGGCGCCGTACGAACTCTTCGACTCCAAGTTCCCTCACGTCGCATGGATCGTACTTTCGCCGGCCGGCACCGCCCCCGGCGTCGCCTGCCGCGTTCGGGCATGCTGGAACGATGAGCGGCGACCCGGTCGACGACCTGTACGCGGGCGACCCGGGTGCGTTCACGGCGGCGCGCAACGACCTGGTGCGCGAGCTGAAGAAGGCGGGCGAGAAGGAACGAGCGGCGGAGGTGGCCAAGCTGCGCCGGCCGAGCGTGGCCGCGTGGGCTGTCAACCAGCTCGTGCGGCGGCACCGGGCGGACGTCGAGGGCCTCCTGCGCTTCGGTGAGGAGCTGCGGTCGGCGCAGGACGACGCGCTGGCGGGCGGCGATCCCGACGCCCTCCGGGACGCCGCACGTGCCCGCCGCGACGCGGTGGCCCGCCTGGTGGACCGCGCCGCGTCGATCGTGGCCGACGAGGGTGCCGCGCCCGATGCCCATCGCGACGCCATCG
>JBOGIC010000733.1:0-2912 GCA_050744985.1 Acidimicrobiales bacterium | reverse complement strand
TTCCTCCGCATCGGAAACGCCGGAGGCCGGCCCGCCAACCTCCTCCGCCAGCCCCGCGCCGACCGGCGCCGGGGCTCCGTCCACCACCCCCACCACGGCTGCGGCCCGCCAGGACGACGCCCCCCGGCGGACCGAGGTCGTCAACTTCTCCGTCCCGTCCGGCTCGAGGCCCCACGACGTAGCGCCTGCCGCCGACGGCGCCATCTGGTACACCGCCCAGGGCTCCGGGGAACTGGGCAAGCTCGACCCCCGGACGGGCGAGACCCGCCACATCCGGCTCGGTTCGGGCTCGGCCCCCCACGGGGTGATCGTCGGGCCAGACGGAGCGCCCTGGATCACCGACGGCGGGCTCAACGCCATCGTCCGCGTCGACCCCCGCACCGACGAGGTCACCCGCTTCCCCCTGCCCGCGAGCACGCCCAACATCAACATGAACACGGCCGCGTTCGGGCGGGACGGGACCCTGTGGTTCACCGGGCAGGCGGGCTACTACGGCCGGCTGGACCCCGCGTCGGGTCGGGTGCAGGTGTTCAACGCCCCTCGGGGGCGGGGGCCGTACGGGATCACGGTCACCCCCGACGGGAGCGTCTACTACGCCTCGCTGGCGGGCAGCCACATCGCCCGCATCGACCCCGCCACCAACAACGCGACGGTGATCGAGCCGCCTACGCCGGGGCAGGGGGCGCGGCGGGTGTGGTCCGACTCCCGCGGGCGGGTCTGGGTGAGCGAGTGGAACGCCGGCCAGGTAGCCGCCTACGACCCGGCGACGAGTACGTGGCGGGAGTGGAAGCTGCCGGGGAACAGCCCGCAGGCGTACGCCGTCTACGTCGACGACGCCGACAAGATCTGGCTGAGCGACTTCTCGGCCAACACGCTGGTGATGTTCGATCCGGTCTCCGAGACGTTCCGCTCCCACGACCTGCCCAGCCGCCCCTCCAACGTCCGCCAGATCCTCGGCCGGCGGGGCGAGGTCTGGGGGGCCGAGTCCGCGGCGGACAAGATCGTGGTGGTGCGGGGCCTCTAGACCCGTGCTCCGCACATGGCGGCGGGTAGGTTCGTGAAAAGAATTCCGGTTCTCTTGCAGGAGATCGGAGGGGTGGTCGCGAAAGTCCCTATATGGGAACCTCTGTTCGGTACGGACCGCCCAGTGTGGAGAAGGCGCTGGGCGCGTTGCCGGTGGTGGCGGCCTTCAGCCGACGCCTTGACGTAGCGGGAACCATCGACCGGCTGTGCCCGGTCCGGGACGTGGCGGTCGCCACCCACGGGCAGGTGATCACGGCGTTGATCGCCAACCGCCTGACGTCGCCCGCACCGTTGGTGCACGTCGAGGACTGGGGTCGGGCCTTCGCCGTGCCGGAGGTGTTCGGGATCGCCGCCGAGGCCCTCAACGACGACCGGGTCGGCCGCGCCCTCGACGCCATCGCGCCCCACCTCGACGAGATCGTCGGCTCGGTCGGCGCCCGGGCCATCGTCGAGTTCGGCATCGACGTGTCCCGCCTGCACTGGGACATGACCTCCATCAGCCTGGTGGGCGACTACGACAGCCCCGAGGCCGGCTTCATCGCCCCGTCCTACGGCAAGCCGAAGGACCGGCGGGTGGACCGCAAGCAGGTCCAGACCGGCTTGGCGGTGACCGGCGACGGCGGCATCCCGGTGTTCCACCGCGCCTACGACGGCAAGGCGGGCGAGATCTCCCAGGTCGTGGGGGCCATGGAGGCGCTCAAGGCCATGGCCGGGCAACGCTCGTTCCTGCTGGTCGGCGACTCCAAGCTCGTCTCCTACGCCAACCTGTCGGCCATCGCCGCCGCCGCCGTGACCTTCGTGGCACCGGCCTCGAAGTCCTACGTGGGCGCCGACGTGCTCGCCGGCTGCGACAAGGCCCGGGCCATGCCGGTGGCCTACGTACCCGAGCGCCACACGTCCCGCACCACACCGGCCGACCCGCCGACCTACCTGGCCTACGAGGACACCATGGCCATCGCCGGGCCCCGCAAGGCCGACGCTGCGCTCCAGCTGCGCCGGGTGTTCGTCTGGTCCTCCGGCAACGCCCAGGCGGCGGTCACCAACCGCGCCCGCAAGTGCGCCCGGGCAGCAGACGACCTCGACCGGGTCACCAACGGGCTGGGCGGCCGCCACTACAACACGACCGACAAGGTCGCCGCCAAGGTGGCCGCCATAGCCCGCGACCGCCGGGTCGGCGACTACCTGCGCTTCGAGATCGGCACCGACGCCAACGGCAGGCCCACGCTCGTCTGGCACTTCGACCGGGCCGCCGTCGACGCCGAAGCCGCCACCGACGGCTGGTACGCGCTGCTCACCAACCTCGGCCCGGACGAGGCCGACGCCGGGGAGGTCCTCGTGCGCTACAAGGGCCAGGAGGTCGTCGAGCGCCGCTACGGCGACTTCAAGGGACCGCTCGCCGTGGCCCCCATGATGCTGAAGAACAACAGGCGCATCCAGGCGCTGATCACCGTGATCTGCCTCGCCTTGCTCGTGTTCTGCCTCGTCGAACGGGCCGTGCGTCTCGCCATCTCGCCGGCCACCACCATGATCGGGCTCTATCCCGAGCGCCGGGCCGTGAAGCCCACCGGACGGCTCGTCTTCGCCGCCCTCTCCGGCATGCGGCTCATACCGGCCACGCCCACCAGCCACGCACTCATCCCGCGACCATCGCCGGTGCAGCTGCATCTCATGGAGCTGCTCGGCGTCGACCCTCTTGCCCTCGGCTGACCGGCCAGACCAGCTCATGCAACGACACCTACGCCCATCGATGTGCGGAACACCGGCCTAGACGCGCTCGGCGTCGAGGAGGCGCCGCTTGAGGTCGGTCCCGAAGTAGTAGTTGCCGAACGTGCCGTCGCTGCGTACGACGCGGTGGCAGGGGATCAGGATCGGCACCGGGTTGCGACTCA
>JBOGIC010000732.1:0-2133 GCA_050744985.1 Acidimicrobiales bacterium | reverse complement strand
GCCTACAAGACCCGGATCCTCCGCAGCCGCGTGAACGGCACCGATCTGCTGAGCCGGACGCTGGCGTCGCTCGACGCCAAGCCCGCCGTGCTCGCCTCCGGCTCGGCCGTCGGGTTCTACGGCGACCGCGGCGACGATGAGGTCACCGAAGCGACGGGCCCCGGAGCGGGCTTCCTCGCCGAGGTGTGCCGGCAGTGGGAGGCCGCCACCGTCCCGGCGGAGGATGCCGGCATCCGCGTGGCGCACCTGCGGACGGGGATCGCCCAGAGCCGCGACGGTGGCGCGCTGAAGCAACTCCTCCTCCCGTTCAAGCTCGGCCTCGGCGGACGGTTCGGCTCCGGCCGGCAGTGGCTCAGCTGGATCCACATCGACGATTACGTCGACGCCACCCGCTTCGTCCTCGACCACGACGAGCTGCGCGGCCCGGTCAACCTCACCGCCCCGAACCCGGTGACGGTCGGCGAGTACGCGGCCGCGCTGGGACGCGCCCTGCACCGCCCGACCTTCCTCCCTACACCCACGTTCGCTCTCGACGTCCTGCTCGGCCGGGAGATGACCCGTGAGATGCTCCTCGGTGGCCAGCGCGTGCTGCCGGCCCGACTCCAGGGCGCGGGTTTCACGTTCCGCCATCCCGACCTCGACGAAGCCCTCGTGGACGTCCTCGGCTCATGACGCTCGACGAGTACCGGGCCAAGCGTGACTTCGCGGCCACGCCCGAGCCCGAGCCGGAACCCGCCGCGGCCGACGAGCCATCGCGCCACACGCCGCGCTTCGTCGTGCAGGAGCATCACGCCCGCCGGCTGCACTGGGACCTCCGCCTGGAGCACGACGGCGTGCTCGTCTCGTGGGCCGTGCCCAAGGGGGTGCCGCCCGACCCCAAGGTGAACCACCTCGCCGTCCACACCGAGGACCACCCGCTGTCCTACATCGACTTCGAGGGCGAGATCCCGCGCGGCAACTACGGGGCCGGGTCGATGACGGTCTGGGACACCGGCACCTACGAGTGCATCAAGTTCGAGTCCGCCGAGGTCATGGTCGACCTGCACGGGCAACGCGTGCAGGGCCGGTACGTCCTCTTCCGCACGGATAAGGACCAGTGGATGATCCACCGGATGGACCCGCCACAGGACCCGACCCGCGAACCGATGCCGACAGGAGTCGAGCCGATGCGGGCCACGCCCGGCAAGCTTCCGGAGGACGACGCCCACGCCTACGAGATCCTGTGGGACGGCGTGCGCACGGTGGTCGCCGGCGAGGGCGGCACGATCCACGACGGCGTCACCGAGAGGTTCCCCGAGCTGAGCCGGATCGGACGGGCCCTGGGTGCACGCGAGGTTGTGCTCGACGGCGAGGTGGTCGCCCTGGGCGAGGACGGCCGGCCCGACCGGGGACGGCTCGACCGCCGCCGGGCCGGTTCCCGGGCGGACGCCATCCCCGTCACCTACATGATCTACGACCTGCTGTACCTCGACGGGCACACGACGATGCACCGGCCGTATACGGAGCGGCGCGAGCTTCTCGAGGGACTCGACCTCACGGGCTTCCACTGGCAGACGCCGTCGAACCACGTCGGTGACGGCGCCGGCATACTCGCCGTGGCCCGCGAGCAGGGCCTCCCGGGCATCGTCGCCAAGCGCCGCGACAGCCCCTACCGGCCGGGCGAGCAGTCCGCCGACTGGGTCGAGGTGCGCGCCGGGTGAGGCGGCTCGTCTCCTCTGGCTCCCCGTGGGAGCCGGTGATCGGCTTCAGCCGGGCGGTGCGCGTGGGCGACCGCGTGCTGGTCGCCGGCACGGCGCCGGTGTGGCCCGACGGCGCGTGCGACCCGGATCCGGGCGCGCAAGCCCGGAGGTGCCTGGCGATCATCGCCACGGCCCTGACCGACGCCGGCGTCACGATGGCCGATGTCGTGCGCACGCGCATGTACCTCACCGACGCGGCCGACCTGGACGCGGTCGCCGCCGTGCACGGTGAGGTGTTCTCCGCGATCCGCCCGGCCGCGACGATCGTGGTCGTCGCCACGCTGGCCGACCCGCGCTGGCGGGTCGAGATCGAGGCGGAGGCGGTCGCCAGGCCGGGCCCGGCGGGGGGGACGCCAGGCCCGGCCTGAGAAGTGTGCGATGGCCGGCTCAGCCC
>JBOGIC010000731.1:0-7189 GCA_050744985.1 Acidimicrobiales bacterium | reverse complement strand
GTCCAGGCCATCGCCGCGAACGCATCGGCGGCGGGGACCGGCGCCATGCGGGTTCCGCCCATAGCGGCCACGGCGCCGGCCGCGCCACCGTCGACCGCCACGGCCGCCACCGTGCCGTTCGACTGGCTCGTCCATGCGTGGGCCAGGGCGACGAAGGCCTCGATCACCTCCGGGTCGTCGACAAGGGGCGCCGGCTCCGGTGCGACCGGGGCCCACGCCGACGGCACCGGCACGTCGTCGAACTCGGCCGTGTAGGGCTTGTAGGTCGCGAGGGGGTACGACGGCTCCCACGCCGCCAGCCGCAGCGGCAACTCGGTGACAGCGGTGTCGACCCGCGGGTCACCGGTCAGGTCTTCGCCGCGGAGGACCCGCTCCTGGGCCACGAGGGCGGCGACGGGCGTGGCCGGCAGGTGCGGGGCCAGCTCGTCCCAGCCGTGCGTCGACGCCACCACCTCCGACAGCGGCCCCAGCGCGAAGTGGCCGGTGCCCGGCTCCACGACGGTCGCCGCGCAGCGCGCCGGCGCCTGCAGGGCCAGCCGGTACTCGGCGTGGCTCGCCGCCGGCCAGAGCTGGCGCCCCCGCTCGAATGCGGCCCGGCAGCGGTCGCGCAGGTCGAGCACGCCCTCCCACCGGCCCGCGTCGCAGAGATCGTCGATGCGCCGGAGCAGCTCGTCGAGGTCGCCGCGATCGACCAGCTCGGCGACGGTCAGATCAGGGGCCACGGGAAGGCTCGCGCCGACCGGATGGATGGGTACACGGGACGCCGCACCAGGCGCGCCGCCCGGGCGACCAGCGCGTCCATCTCCTCGCTCGACAGGAGGTCGGCCAGCGCGGGCGGCGGATCGGCCGCCAGTGCGATGCGGGCGATGTCCTCGGCCCGCCCCGGCGGGATCGGCTGGCCCTCGAAGTCCCAGATGACCGTGCGCAGCTTCGGCTCCACGTGGAGGCTCAGGCCGTGGTCGATGCCCCAGATGCGACCGTCGCGGTCGACGATGCAGTGACCGCCCTTGCGGTCGCCGTTGTTGACGAGCAGGTCGAACGCGCACACCGCCTTGAGCGTGTCGGTGTGTTCCGCCCGCTCGAGCAACGTGAAGTAGTGCTCCTCGAAGTCGGCGTCGACGAAGCGCTGCAGGGAGCCGGGGCCGAGCGGGCCGGCGTCGCGCTCGACGGTCTCGGGCACGAGGCCCCACCCCAGCCACTCCGACACGAGATAGGCGGCCACCTCCCGCCGGTAGAGGCCGCGGGGGTAGTCCCACAGCGGACGCTCGCCCTGCAGAGGCTTGTAGACGGCGGGGCTCGCCTCGCCGTCGAGGCGCACGTCGACGAGGAACGTGCCGTTGGAGCTCCAGGGAAGCCGCCCCCGGACCTCGATGTCACCGTCGGTGAGCCGCGTCAGGGCGCCAGGTCGCGATGGCCGTTCAGACGGACGCACATGTGTCCTTCGGGATCGAGCGGGCCGCCGCAGAGCGGGCACGGCGGGCGCCCGGCGGCCATCAGCTCGTTTCCGCGGCGCGTGAAGGCGGCCACCTGGGAGCGAGTGGCCCGCAGGCGCGCCTCGGCCGGCTCGCCCTCCGCCTCGACGAGCTCCTCGGCCACGATCACGACCCGGTCGTCATCCTCGTCGTAGGTGACGCCGAGCGACCCCACGATCCACTCGGGCACGACCGGTTCGAGCAGGTCCATGTCCACCGTCGCCGGTTCGGCCGGTGGCAGGTCGGAGAGCATCTCCTCGAAGTACCGGCACAGGGCGGCCACCTGGGTCTTCTCCAGCCGCAGCGTGAACAGGCGCCCTTCGTGGCGGGCCTGGATGTAGAACACGCGCTGTCCGGGCGGTCCGACGGTGCCGGCGGTGAAGTGGTCGACTTCGGGAACCTCGAACGACGAGCTCATGACGGTTTGGCCGAGAGCAGGCTGGGGACCCAGTTCTGGGTGATCACCATCGGGCCGAGCGTGCCGTAGGCGACGGCAGTGACCGAGGCCGGCGAGATGGCGATGCGCTGGAACATGTCCAAGCTGGCGCCGGTGGCGTGGACCACGGCCGCCTTGATCACGTCGGCGTGGGAGACGGCCACGACCGTGCCCCCCGGGTGGGCGGCGGTGATGCGTTCGATGGTGGCCACGATACGAGCCTGCAGTTCGAGGAACGACTCGCCCCTCGGGAACCGGAACCCGCTCGGGTACTGCTGCACGACCTTCCACTCCGGGGTGCGGGCGACCGTCTTCAGCTCTTCACCCGTCCAGTCGCCGATGTCCACTTCGAGCAGGCCCTTGTCGGTCTTCACCTTGAGGTCGCGGCGCGCAGCGATCGGGGTGGCGGTCTCGCGGGCGCGTTCAAGGGGCGAGCTGTAGACGGCGTCGAGTTTGGGCAGCGTGGCGATGGCGTCGGCGGCCGCCTCGGCCTGGGCCTTCCCGGCGTCGGCCAGGTGCAGGCCGGGCCGCCGGCCCGGCAGCTCCTTCCCCGTGGTCGGGGTCTGCCCGTGGCGGACGAACAGCACCAGCGTCGGGCGAGGGCGCGAGCGCGAGCGCGACGGGCGGCGGGCCATGGGGAGCCAACCGTACCCGGGGATGAGCGCGAGACTTCCAGCGTGTTCGAACGGTTCACCGACCGGGCGCGGCGCGTGGTCGTGCTCGCGCAGGAGGAGTCTCGCCTCCTCAACCACAACTACATCGGCACCGAGCACCTCCTCCTGGCGCTGATCCACGAGGGCGAGGGAGTGGCGGCCAAGGCGCTCGAGAACCTCGGCATCACCCACGAGGCCGTGAAGGCTGACGTAATGAAGATCGTTGGTCAGGGAGCCGGGTCGGCGTCCGGGCACATCCCCTTCACTCCACGGGCCAAGAAGGTTTTGGAGTTTTCCTTGCGCGAGGCGCTCCAGCTCGGCCACAACTACATCGGTACCGAACACCTTCTGCTCGGAATGCTCCGGGAGGGCGAGGGGATCGCGGCGCAGGTGCTGAAGCAGCTGGGCGGCGACCTGTCGGCGGTGCGTCACGAGGTCGTCCAGGTGCTGTCGGGGTATTCGCGCTCGGCGCCTAGCGCGACACCGCCGTCCGACCCGGCGCACCCGGGCCACACCCCCGCCGGCCGCCGCACGGCGACCCAGGCTCGCCGCCTTGCCGGGCCCGAGGCCGTCGGCTCGCAGCACTACCTCCTGGCCGCGCTCGACGACGAGTCGAGCCTCGCCGCCCGCGCCCTGGCCGCGCTCGGCATCAGCCGGGAGCAGGTGGAGGAGGCGCTGCGCTCGACCGAGCGGGCCGGGACGTCCGACGAATTGCCAGAGGAGGCCGGGGCGCGCACACTGCGGCTCGTCACCGACGCGCGGGGCGTCCGGCTCGAGATCGAGGATCCCGAGCTGCTCGCCATCCTCGTGCCGTTGGTGGACGGCGGGTTGGTGCCGGCCTCACTCCCGGGCGGCGAGCCGTTGGCGGCCAGCTTCCAGCAACTCTGGCGAGCGGTGAGCGACGCCATCCACGACGTCGGGGTGCGCGGCGCGGCGGCGGCCGAGCCGGACCAGCCGTCAGCCCTGGGCGGCGAGGAGTAGGCCGGCGAACTGCGCGGCCATCGCATCGAGCGGCGGCCCGGACGGATCGACGGTGACCTGGAGGACGAGCCCGTTCGCCACGGCGACGAGGAGCGCGCTCATGGCGTCGGGGTCGACCCATGACGGCAGCACGAGCGCTCGCATCTCAACGACGAGCAGGCGGCGCAGCTCCGACCACAGGGTGACGACCCCGTCGTGGAGCGCGCCGAGGCGCGGCGCCTGGACCATGGCTTCGAGGTAGGCCGGCGCCTCGGCCCGGCGGCGCTCGAATTCGGCGACGAGGGTCTGGACGGCGGTGAGGGTGCGGGTGGCCGGATCGCCGCCGCCGGCGAGGACCTCCAGCGTGGGCGCCAGCCACGCTCGAAGCTCGTCGAGCAGGGCGGCCGCCACCAGGTCGTCCTTGGCGCCGAAGTGGTACGTGATCGCGGCCAGGTTGGCGCCGGCGGCAGCGGTGATGTCGCGCGAGGTCGTCGCCGCCAGGCCCTGGGCCGAGATGCAGCGCCGGGTGGCGTCGAGCAGGCGCGCCCTGGTCGATTCAGTCATACGTATGTATGATATCGGGATGGTCCGGTGGTCGGGTGGACTGCTGGGTGGACTGCTCGTGGCGGCTGCGTGTGCGATCGGTGTCGTGCGGTTCCTGGGGCGCTCGCCGGCGGAGAGCCTGCCGGAGGCGGTGCTCGCCTCTGTGGCTCTCGCCGGCATCCTCGCCGTCCCCGGCGTGCTCGCCGTCCTCGCCGACGCGGGGCGTCCCGCGCTCCTGCTCCCCGTCGGTGTGGTGCTCCTGCCCCTCAGCCTCCTGAGCTTCTCGGGCATCCTGCTCCCGCTACTGATCCCCGCGGTGCTCGTGCTCGTCGCCTACGCCCGCCGCCGCGCGACAGCGCCGCCGCCGCTCGTGCCCCCGTTCTTCACGACCATCGTCGTCCTCACCGCCACCGTGGCCGCCGTGGTGGTCCTGCTCGCCCACCCCGACCCGCGCTCGTACCGGACGGCCACCGGAGGCGGTGGGACGAGCGATGTCATCACCGCCGTCGAATCGTTGGCGGCCCTGGTGGTCGCCGGGTCGGCGGTGCTCGTGGCGGCGTGCCTCAGCCGTCCCGGTCGAGGTCCGCGAGCCGGAGGCTGAGCGCCGCACCGAGGAAGCGGAACGTCCACTCCTCGGCGAGCGGCCGCGTGTCGCAGAAGACGATGGGCACGTTCGGGTACCGGACCTGCACCGATGCCAGGAGGTCGGCGACCCACCCGGGTTGGACGTGCTCGAGCTTGAACAGCGCCCCGTACCGGTCCTCGACGACCACGGCGGCGTGGTCCACGGTGGCCAGCTCGGCCAGGTCGAAGGCGAGCTTGCCGTCGACGAGGCGCGCCGCCAGGTCGGCCAGGCTCTTGCGCTCGACGACGGCAACGATCTCGCCGTCGCACTCGACGCCGTAGTCGCCGGCCGGCAGCGCCCGCCGTTCGGTGTGCGCCTGCTGGCGCGTGAAGCGGTACTGGTAGCGCTCGCGGGTGTCGACGAGCACGCGCAGCTCGGTATGGCCCGAGGCCCGGCGGGTCGGGATGCGTATTCCGGGCCGGCCCTTGGCCGCCGTGCGGGGCGACTGCCAGAAGATCGCCTCCCGACCGTCACGGAGCCGCGTGAAGACGAACTGGGCCCGGTTCTCGCGGGCCCGGTCCAGCACCAGGTCGATGGCGACGCCCCGGCGGCGGCACGCCCGCACGGGGACGCTCTCGACGATCTCGGCGGCCGGCGGCCAGCCGTCGGCCCGGTGGCAGTACACCTTGGCGGTGCGCGGCCACGTGTCGCCGGCCTTCAACACCAGCGTGCCGTCGGCCAGGGGCAGCCGGAGCAGGTAGCCCAGGGTCGATGCTTCGTCCGGGTTCCGGGCGATGACGAACGTCTCGGCCACAGCGACCCCGACCGTACGCCGTTTTGCCGGTGGACCGAACGGGTACGGACCCCGGAATGCTGACGCTCACCCCCAAAGCGACGACGGTGATCCGCGCTCTCATCGAGGGCTCCGAGCTGCCTGACAGTGCCGGGCTCCGGATCGCGAGCACCAACAACGGTCAGCAGGCCCTGACGGTTGAGCCTGCGCCCACACCGGATTCCAGCGACCAGATCGTCGAGGACAGCGGCGCGCGGGTGTTCGTGGAGAACGTTGCCGCCGGGATGATCGGCGACGGCGTCCTCGACGCCGACGTGGACGAGCAGGGCAACGTGGCCTTCACGCTGACCGGCCCCGGCCCGGAGGTGTAGCAAGCCGCTCTTCTAAGGTGCCCGCCCGGTGGACTCCATCGAGCGGGTGAACGCGGAGATAGTGGTGTGCCGGGCCTGCCCGAGGTTGGTGGCCTGGCGCGAGACGGTGGCGGCCGAGCGGCGCGCGTCGTACCGCGACGAGGAGTACTGGGGACGGCCCGTCCCCGGATTCGGCGACCCGTCGGCCGCGCTGCTCGTGGTCGGCTTGGCGCCGGCCGCCCACGGAGGCAACCGAACGGGACGCGTGTTCACGGGTGACCGGTCGGGCGACTGGCTGTACCGCGCCTTGTGGAAGGAGGGTTTCGCCAACCAGCCGACCAGCGTGCACCCGGACGACGGGCTCGAGTTGCACGGCGCCTACGTCGCCGCGGCCGTGCGGTGCCCACCGCCCGCCAACCGCCCGACCCCCGAGGAGCGGGACCGGTGCGTGCCCTACCTCGAACGCGAGCTCGCATTGCTGGCGGGGCTGCGCGTGATCGTGGCCCTCGGTCAGTTCGCCCACGACGTCGTCTGGCGCTTGCTGGGCGAGGGTCGCCGCCCCAAGTTCGGCCACGCCGCCGAGCACGCGGTGCCTGGCGGGTGCACCCTGATCGACTCGTTCCACCCGAGCCAGCAGAACACGTTCACGGGCAAGCTCACGGAGGAGGCCTTTGACGCCGTCTTCGCCCGCGCCCGGGCGCTCGTAGACTCCGGCCGGTGACGGGACACGCCACCGGCCGGATCGCCGCCGCACCGGACCGGGTCTTCGCGGCGATCGGCGCGGTCGTCCATGCGCCGGTGGAACTGCACGACGGCGCCGAGTGGGTCGTCGAGGGTGGGCGGCGTCCGGTGCACGCGCACGCCATCGAGGTCGACGCCGCCGAACGCCGTTTGGTCTATCGATCCAAGCCCGAGTGCTCAAACCCGTCGTTCACGATCTGGACCTGGGAGGTCGACCCCGACGGGCTCGGCGGTTCACTCGTCACGCTGGCCTGGGAGCTGCGCCCGGCGACGATCTTCGACAAGCGGGTCGGCGCGAAGTTTCGGCTCCGTGCGATCGAACGGGACGAGGCGCCCGCCTCGCTCGTCGCCCTGGCCGAGGCCTGCTGATGGCCGGCGGCCCGACGTGGTTCACGCTGGCGCGCTGGCACGTGAGCGAGGGCCGGGAGCAGGAGTTCATCGACGCGTGGACGGGCGACCTGGCCGCCGTGTTCCGGTCCCTCGAGCGCCAACCGCGGTGGGGCCGGCTCCTCCGCAGCGCCGAGGACCCCCGGCTGTTCTACTCGTTCGGGCCATGGGAGAGCCGGGAGGACATCCTCGCCATGCGGGCGACGCCCGACGCCGCGAACGCACTGGCGCGCCTCGCCGCCATGTGCGACGAGTTCGAGGCCGGGCCCTACGAGGAGATCGCCGAGGC
>JBOGIC010000730.1:0-3621 GCA_050744985.1 Acidimicrobiales bacterium | reverse complement strand
CCCGGCGCTTCGAACGGGCGCTGGCCATCGACGAGGCCGCCTTCGGCCCCGATCACCCCGACGTGGCCCGCGACCGCAACAACCTCGCCGCCGTCCTTCGGGCCCAGCGCGACTACGCCGGCGCCCGGCGGGGGTTCGGGCACGCCCTCACCATCGCCGAGCGCGCCTACGGCCCCGACCATCCCGACGTGGCCCGTTACCTCACCAACCTGGCCGCCGTGCTCCACGAACTGGGCGATGACGACGGGGCACGCGAGAGCTACGAACGGGCGAGGGCCATCGCCGCCGCCGTCTACGGTGCCGGCCACCCGACCGCCGAGGCGATCCGCGCCAGGTACGCGGCGCTGCGCGTCGAGCCCGCCGTCGCGGAACGGCAGGAGGCGGCCGTCGACGAGGAGCGCGAGCCGGACGCCGATCTCGACGAAGACGCCGCCGCCGACGCCCAAACGCTGCGGTCGTAGCGCGCTTCTCGGCGCGAGATCCCACGGTATATTGGAGTTGCAACCCTCCTTTCCTGCGAGGTGACTTCCCCCTTGCGGACCCTCGTATTGGTGGACGGCCAGCACGTCGCTTCGGTCGTGCGGGCGGCCATTCAGCACATTCCTTTGGAGATACCGGGATCCATGGTCGTCGGTGCCGTTCTCCTGGGCCCAGGCGAGAAGCTCGCCTCGGACGACCTCGCCGGCATCGGGACGACGGTCGTGCATGACCTCGCGGACGCGCTCGCGCGTTTCCGCCCGGACCTCGTCTTCGATCTTTCCGATGAGCCCGTGCTCGACGCTCGCCGTCGCATGCGGCTGGCGGCCCAGGTTTTGGTCCACGGCGCCACCTATCAGGGGACCGACTTCCGCTTCGACCCGCCCCCCCGGCCCCGCATCGCCACCAAGCCCACGATCGCCGTCATCGGCACCGGCAAGCGCACCGGCAAGACGGCGGTGTCCGCCCACGTCGCCCGCCTCCTGGCCGCCCGGCGCACCCGGCCGGTCGTCGTGGCCATGAGCCGCGGCGGGCCGCCCGAGCCCGAACTGGTCGACCCCGCCACCTACGACCTGTCCCCGCGGGGCCTGCTCGAGCTGGCCCGCACCGGCCGCCATGCCGCCAGCGACCACCTCGAGGACGCCGTCGTGGCCGGCGTGCCGACGGTCGGCACGCGCCGGTGTGGCGGGGGGATGGCCGGTGCGCCGGGCGACAACACCTTCGCCGCCGGCGTCGAGCTGGCCAACGGCCGGCCCGAGGCGCTGCTGGTGCTGGAGGGCAGCGGGGCCGTCATCCCGCCCGTGCACGCCGATGCGACCATCTGTGTGATCCCGGCGTCGATCGACCGTGAGCTGGTCTCGGGGTACCTCGGCGCCTACCGCGTGTTGCTGAGCGACCTGGTAGCGGTTACCATGGCAGAGCCATCGTTCGCCGATTCAGGCGCGGGCGTTCTGGAGGAGGACGTCCGGAGACTGGTCCCAGGGGTCCGGGTGGTACACACCGTGTTCCGGCCCTTTCCCCTTGAGCCCATCGCCGGCCGTCGCGTCTTCTTCGTGACAACCGCACCCGCCTCCGCTGTTGACCTCATGGCGGAGCACCTCGAGTCCGAACACGGCGGGAAGGTCGTCGGTACGACGACATGGTTGGCCGACCGCCACCGGTTGGCGGCCGACCTGCATGCCATGCCGGACGCCGATGTCCTGCTCGTCGAGCTCAAGGCGGCGGCGGTCGACCTCGCCGTGCCCGTCGCGCTCGAGCGGGGGATGGAGGTCACGTTCTGCGACAACCGGGTTGTTTCCATCGGAGGTGACGGCACGTTCGACGAATTGGCGCTGGCCGTGGCCGACACGGCCGTCGAACGTTTTTCCGCATAGTTCCCGGCTGCGTCGGCCATCCGGCCGCCAGCCAAGTTTGATCAAGAGGCACCGGCATGGCCCTCACCCAACGTCACGTGGTCGTCACCGACCAGGAGTACGAGTTGCCCTATTCGAAAGGCCTCATGGCCTCGGAGATCATGGCGACCGGGCTGGCACCGGCGCGGGCGTTCCACGTGGCCGAGGTGATCGAAGACCGCCTGCACGACTCCGGCCGGCCGGTGATCACGCGGGACGAGTTGCACGCCGTGGCGCTCGACGTGATCCGCGACGAGGTGGGCGACAAGTACGCCGAGCCGTACTCCAAATGGCTGCAGGTGCTGCGCCTCGACATGCCCCTGATCATCCTCCTGGGCGGCGTCACCGGCGTCGGCAAGTCCACGATCGCCACCATGCTCGCCAGCCGGCTCGGCATCACCCGGGTCATCCCCACCGACGCCATCCGAGAGGTCATGCGGTCGATGCTGACCCCAGGCCTGTTCCCGACGCTGCACACGTCGGTGTTCGACGTAGGCCGCATCGTGCGTACGCCCCTGCCGCGCAGCGCCGACCCGACGATCATCGGCTTCCGCGAGCAGACGGCGGCCGTCACCGTCGGCATCGAGGCGCTGATCCAGCGGGCGGTCGAGGAGGGCACCGACCTCATCGTCGAAGGCGCCCACGTCGTGCCGGGGTTCTTGAGCCTCGACCACTTCGCCGGGAAGGCCCTGGCCGTCGAACTTGTTGTCACGGTTGACGAGGAGGAGGCGCACCGCAGCCACTTCCTGCGCCGGGCCCGGGAGACGCGCAACCGTCCTCCCGAGCGCTATCTGGAGAACTTCGACAACATCCGCAAGCTCCAGCGCTACGTGCGGTCGCTGGCGCTGCAGCACGGCATCCCGACGGTGCCGTCCTACAGCCTCGACGCAACGCTGTCCCAGGTGATCGACCTGGTCGTCGGCCAGGCCTTCGAGGTCGCCCACATCCCATCCATCAATCCAATCAACCGACAGGCTCGGGTCGGCCCGCTCGCTGCGAGCGGCGCATCCGGCATCGGGTCAGGAGGCGAATCATGAGCATGGCGCCGCAGGCGCTGGAGCGCTCCGTCCTGGAGCGTAAAGAGCGAGACGAACTGGCGGCCATCGCCGAGGCGATGGGCGTCAAACCCGGGGCGCGGGCGTCGAAGGCGACGCTGATCGACCAGATCCTCCGGGAGGCAGGCATCGAGACCGCCGCCCCTGAACGCCCCAAGCGATCTCGCGCCAAGGCCGCGGCGGCCACGGAGAACGGCGCCACGCCCGCCGACGATGGTGAGCCGGCGGCGGCGCCCACCGAAGGCGCCGAGGCCGCGCCGGCTGCGGCGGCTCCGGTTGCGCCGTCCAACTCCAACGGCGGGGCGGAGCCGTCGGCGCCGGCCGAAGAGGCCGCGACTGATGAGAAGGCGACGGCCGATGCCGCCCCGGCGGAGAAGGCGGAGACCGCCGAGGGCGAGGCCAAGCCCGCCACCGACGGTGCCCCGGCGGAGGCGCCGGCCGCCGAAGGCGAAGGCGCGGCCGCGGCGTCGAACCAGTCGAACCAGTCGTCTTCGTCCGGCGGCGACCAGTCCCGCAACGACCAGCCCCGCAACCGCGGCGACCAGCAGCAGGGTGGCCGGGGCGACCAGCCGCGTGGGGGCGGCCGGGGCGACCAGCAGCGGTTCAGCAACGACGGGGGCGAGCCGGGCAACCGCCGCAGCCGCCGCCGCCGGGGCCGTGACCGTGCCGGCGGGGGCGAGCGCGACATCCAGCAGGAC